>DASSCD010000148.1:0-17141 GCA_035698005.1 Gaiellaceae bacterium
GTGTCGACGCCCGTGAACTGGCAGCAGGGCGACGACGTCATCATCGCGGGCTCCGTCTCGAACGACGAGGCGAAGGAGATCTGGCCGGACGGCTGGCAGGAGCCGAAGCCCTACATCCGGGTCGTCCCGCAGCCCAACTGATCCACCGCTGGCGACGCGTGGCGCGGTACCGCCCGCGCCACGCACGTTTGGAGTCGGTCCTCGTCTCGCCCGACACGCAGGCGATCCGGTTCTCGTTTGCGCCCTCGGAGATCGAGGACGCGCTGGACGGGCCCGACGTCGAGGGCCACGGCCTCCGGGAGAAGGCCGTCGTGCTCTCGATCGCGGCGACTGCGGCCGTCGCGGCGAGCGCGGCATCCAGCCGGGTCACATCGCTGCCGTCCACGACGAGGCGACGTTCACCGCTCGGGGAATCGACACGGGCTCGCCTCCGGTGTCCTCGGACGCCGGTCGGGCTTCGACTTCCCGACGGTCGACGCGCCGACGGCCGTCGGCGTCGCCGGGGCGCTCGCGGGAGCGGGCTGCTGATCGCGGCCGCCGCCTTCGCGACGGGACGCGAGCCGGGCACGGTGTAGGTCGCTCGGGGGCGCGGGCCGGTCGGAGGCCGGCCCGCGCTCAGGGCGACCGCTCGAGGAGATCGTCCACGAGCTCCTGCGCGTCCGAGGCGACGGTGACGTGGATCGCGGCCGGCTCGCGGATCCATGCGATCAGGCCGCGGGCGGTCAGGTCGTCGAGCAGGAACTGGAAGGCCTGGGCCTGCGCGCCCGACTCGTAGCTGCGGCGGATGTCGAACGCATAACCCGTCGTGTGCAGCGAGTAGCCGCGCGCGGCCTCCGCGTTCTCCGCACGCAGGAGCTGCTGGTACGCGTCGTCCCGTACGGCGCTCGTCACCTCGAGTGGGCGCGTCGCACCGCTCAGCGCCTGCACGCGCGTCCCGAGGTAGACGAGGAGTGCGAGCGCCTGCGGGCGCAACGAGCGGTAGAGCTCGCGCGACGCGCCCAGCTGCGGCGCGAGCTCGCCCAGCGTTCCGTCGAGGCGGAAGCCGAGCCGCGCGAGATCGTCCGGGAGCTGCTGGAGCACGTGGTCGTCCAACGCTCGCCGGAGATCGACGTCGTCGACGAAGCGCTCGGTCTCCGCGGGCGGGTGCAGGACCTCCTCGGCGCTCGCCTTGGCAGCATGCAGCAGGTCGAGCTGCTCGAGCCGCTCGGGGTCGTCGCGGTAGAGCCGCATGATCTCGCGGGCGGCGAGGACTCGCCAGTAGTACGTCGGCGAGTCGTCGCCGAGCCGGGCGAGCAGCGCGTGCGCCTCGGGGTGGTTGTCGGGGGCCGTGTCGAAGAACACGCGCGCCCAGCCGAGGTCCTCGTCCTCGACGAGGTCGGGGACGGGCACGTCCGAGCTCCCCGCCGTGTATGCCCGCAGCACGTTCGTCAGGTTTCCGATCCCCATGTGGTACGAGACGACGGCGAGGTCGTCGCGGCCCAGCCGCTCGCGCGCGGCGGCGAGGTAACGAACCGTGCCGGCGAGCGCCTCCTGAGGCTCGAAGCGGGCATCGACCGCGCGACGCTGAGCGCGCAGCACCTCCGCCCGCGCGTGGTCGCCGCGGCGCTCCGCGCCAGCGATCCGAACCGTCAGCGCGCGGCTTCGCTCGAGGTCGACGTCCATCCCGAGGAAGTTCTGCGCGGTCTCGGCCAGGATCTGCGTGAGGCCGGAGGCGGCCACCGGGTCGTCGCCTGCGATCACGTCCGGGCGGCCTCCGCTCTCGAGGAACACGATCGCCTCGACGAGGTCGGCGTCGAGCCCGCTGCCTTCGACGGCCTCCTCGACGAGCGGCCGGAACGTGTCGGTGCGCTCCGCGGTCGCGAAGACGCCGCCCGGGCTCTTCGCGTACAGCGGGTGGGCGAGCCCGAAGGCCGCGCGCTCCTCCAGCTCCGAGTCCTGGGAGTCGTCGTACGCGAGCACCTCCCCGGCCGGCAGCGGGTCGCGCGGGACGAGCGCGGACGAGCTCTCGCCGCCGTCGCACGACCTCAGGACGAGGAGAACCCCGAGCGCAGCGAGCACGACGAGAGCCGCGCTCGCGGCGAGACGCCTGCGGCGCGCCTGCCGGCGGCCGGGCTCGGTCGGCCGGTGACGAGAAGGCGCGTCGATGGCCCGAATGCTTGCACGCGCCGCCTCGGGCCGAGCCGCGTAGGCTGACCGTCCCTCCGAGAGGAGCCGCGCTGGAGCCGCTCGTTCCCGTACCGCCGACAGGAAGGGTCTTCCGGACCACGTACCGCGTGCGCCTCTCGGACACGGACGCGACCGGGAGGCTGCGCCTCGACGCCGTCGCCCGCTACCTGCAGGACGCCGCGACCGACGACGTCGAGGAGACGAGCTGGGGCGCTCCCGAGCACCTGTGGGTGCTGCGCTCGGTCCGCATCGACGTCTTCTCTCCGTGCCTCGGAGACCGGGAGGTCGGGATTCTCACCTGGGGCAGCGGGCTCTCGGCGCTCGCCGCGTCGAGACGGTGGTCGCTCACGGGCGACCGGGGCGGCTCGATCGAGGTCGACAGCACCTGGGTCCACCTCGACCGCGACGCACGACCTGCCCGCATCGGAAGCGGTTTCGAGGACTACGCGGAGGCGGCACAGGGACGGAGTTCGTCGACACGGCTCACGCTGCCCGACCCGCCCGGCGCGTCGCCGCGCGTGCCCTGGCCTCTACGCGTCACGGACGTCGATCTCATGGGCCACGTGAACAACGCGGCGTACTGGAGCGCCGTCGAGCACTGCCTTCAGGGGCGGCCGCCGGACCTGCGGAAGGCCGTGCGCGCACGCCTCGACTACCGCCACCCGCTCGATCTCGGCGAGCAGGTCGAGCTTGCCCTGCACGAGGACGACGGCTTTGTCGTCGGCTTCGTCGCCAGCGGGGTCGTGAAGGCGGTCGCGCGCGTCGACGAGCTCAGGGCGTCTGCAGGTCCCGCCGCTCGATGAGCCACGCGCCCGCGGCGAGGACCGCCAGTGCGGCCACGAGGACGACGAGCACGCCGACGAGGTCCACTCCTCCTCCGAGCGGCGAGGAGCCGACGAGCCAGAACGACGAGAGGAACCGGAACGGGTCGAGCCACCCGGCGAGCCCGTGGAGGCCGTTGACGAGGTACGCGCTCGCGGCGAGGCCCGCCGGTAACCCGATCGCGAGCGCGCGGCTCGGCACGGTCGCGCCGACCGCGAGAGCGAGCCAGCCGTGGAGCAGGCCGAGGGCGACGAGCGACGCGAGCGCCTCGAGCACGCGCGTCGTCGGGAGATCGAGGCCGACGAGCGGGTCGAACGCGAGCAGCACGAAGCCCGCCACGGCGCAGACGACGAGGACCTCGACCGCGACCGCAGCGCCCTTCGCGAGCACGGCGTCTCGGCGGCGCAGCGGGTACGCGAGCACGAGCTCGAGCCGGCCGGCGTCCTCCTCGCCGGCGATCGCACGGGCGCCCGAGCCGATCGCGAGCACGAGCACGAGGAGCGGAAGCATGAGGCCGAAGAGCTCTGCGTCGAGGTAGCCGGCGCCCGACGTGATGCTGGCGCCGCTCTCGAGGCCGAAGAGGGACTTGAGGACGTCGGGGTAGCTCGCGATGAGCTCGTCGAGCTCCGGTGAACCTTCGATCGAGGGGAAGATCGACGCGATCAGCGCGACGTAGACAGCGACGCCGAGGCACCAGCCGACGAGTGCCCGCCGGTGGTCGCGCAGGCCGCGCCGGGCGAGCTCAGCCGCCATCGTCGGGCTCGCGGTACAGCTCGAGGAAGATTTCCTCGAGGTCGGCGGGCTGCGAGACGAGGTCGACGATGCGGTGCCTGGCCGCCGCCTTGACGAGCGCGTCCATCGCGGTCTCGGGGGCGGAGAGCCGGACATGCGGGCCGTCGACGGCCGCCACGCGCACGCCGTCGAGGCGTGCGAGCTCGGAGACGTCCACCGGCGCGTCGAAGGTGAGCGTGACGTGCCGCAGCGAGCGCTCGCGGAGCCTCTCGACCGAGTCCACGTCCACGAGCCGGCCGGAGCGGATGATCCCGACGCGGTCTGCGACGTGCTGCACCTCGTCGAGCGAGTGCGACGAGAGAAAGACGGTGCGCCCGTCCGCCGCCGTCTCGCGCAGGAGGGCGCGCACCTCCGCCTGCAAGAGCGGGTCGAGCCCGCCGGTCGGCTCGTCCAGGACGACGAGCTCGGGCCGGTGCATGAAGGCCTGCACGATCCCGAGCTTCTGCCGATTGCCCTTGGAGAGCTGCCGGATCGGGCGGTCGAGGACGACGTCGAGACGCTGGCAGAGCTCCTCCCGGAGACGCTCGTCGACGGCGCCGCGGAGCCGTGCGAGCGAGTCGAGCTGCTCGCTGCCGGTGAGCCGGTCGGCCAGGCGCAGGTCGCCCGGCAGGTAGCCGGTCGACCGCCGGGACGCGACTCCCTCTCGGACCGTGTCCAGGCCGTGGAGCGACGCCCGGCCGGCGGTCGGGCGGATGAGCCCGAGGAGCAGGCGGATCGTCGTCGACTTCCCGGCGCCGTTCGGGCCGAGATAGCCGAAGACCTCGCCGCGCTCGACGCGAAGGTCGAGGCCGACGAGCGCGCGGATCTCGCGCCCGTACGTCTTCGAGAGCCCGAACGCTTCGATCGCCGCCGAGCCCGGCATGCGGCGATCGTACTCTCAGAGGTTTCTCAGCCCGGGCGGCTACCCTCGGCCGATGGACGACGCGCGAATCAGCAGACGCGATTCCCTGCTCAGGCTCGGCGGGCTGCTCGCGGGCGCCGCGACCGCCGGGGCATGGAGGGTCGCCGACTCCGCGAGCGCCGGACCGGCGGCTGTCGCCTCGGGCGCGGTGTCGTGCGTCCTCGCGCCCGAGCAGACCGAGGGCCCGTACTACCTCGACGACCAGAAGATCCGCCGCGACATCACCGACGGGAAAACGGGCGTCCCGCTCGCGCTCCGGATGACGGTCGTCGACGCGTCGACCTGCCGTCCGCTCAAGGGCGCCGCGGTGGACGTCTGGCACTGCGACGCCGCGGGCGTCTACTCGGGTGTCCAGGGGGACACGAGGAGCTTCCTGCGCGGAATCCAGCGTACGAACGCTAAGGGGCTCGTCCTGTTCGAGACGATTTACCCAGGGTGGTATCCGGGCCGCACCGTGCACGTGCACGTGAAGGTCTCGCTCGGGTCGAACGTCGTCCACACCGGCCAGCTCTACTTCCCCGACTCGGTGACGGACGCCGTCTACCGGCGCACGCCGTACCGGCGTCGACCGAACCGGGACCCGAGGAACGCCGGCGACAGCATCTACCGGAACGGCGGCCGGCGCTCCACGCTACGGCTCACGCGTCGCGGGACCGGCTACGTCGCCGCGATCACGATGGGCGTCGTGCGCGGTTGACGCGGGCGGCCGCTTCGCCACGCGGCGCGCTTTCACCTAAAACTTAGGGTCCGCTGCTTTCGTATAGCCCTTGACACCCGAGAGAAGGGGGACGCAGGTGAGCGAGCAGACGTCCGATCCGACCCCGGAGGCTGCGCGGGTCGAGGTGGAGCAGGCGCTCTTCGAGATCCGTCGGGTCATCGCGGGGCAGGATGCGATGCTCGAGCGCGTCCTCGTGTGCCTGCTGGCGCAGGGGCACCTCCTGATCGAAGGGGTGCCGGGTCTCGCGAAGACGCTGACGATCAAGACGACGGCAGGCGTCCTCGGCGGCACCTTCGCACGCGTGCAGTTCACCCCGGATCTCGTGCCCTCGGACCTCGTGGGGACGCGGATCTACCGGGCGGGCGAGGGCACGTTCGACACGGAGCTCGGCCCGGTGTTCTGCAACTTCCTGCTCGCGGACGAGATCAACCGCGCCCCTGCGAAGGTGCAGTCGGCGCTGCTCGAGGTCATGCAGGAGCGCCAGGTCACGATCGGGCACGACACGCACCCGGTGCCGGAGCCCTTCCTCGTGATGGCGACCCAAAACCCGATCGAGTCGGAGGGGACGTACCCGCTGCCCGAGGCGCAGATCGACCGGTTCATGCTCAAGGTGGTCATCGGCTACCCGCAGCACGACGAGGAGCTCACCGTCGTGCAGCGCCAGCTCGTCGAGCCGCCCGAGCTCCGGCAGGTGCTCTCGCTCGACGACCTGACGGCGCTCCAGCGCGCGGTCTTCGACATCTACGTCGACCCCGCGCTCGTCAGCTACGCGGTCGACATCGCGACAGCGACCCGGGAGCCGGCCGCCCACGGCCTGCCCGAGCTCGCCAAGTACATCTCCTACGGCGCGAGCCCCCGCGGCCCGATCAGCCTCGTGCAGGGCGCGAGGGCGCTCGCTCTGATCCGGGGGCGGGAGTACGCCGTCGTCGACGACCTGCAGGCGCTCGTCCGCGACGCGCTCCGCCACCGGCTCGTGCTCTCGTACCAGGCGCTGGCGGAAGAGGTGTCCCCGGACGCGATCCTCGACCAGGTGCTCAACGCGGTGCCGACGCCGCAGCTCGACCTCCAGCACGTGACCGCGGCGTGAGCGGATGACGTCAGCCGCAACGCTCCTCTCGCGTCCGACCCCGGAGCGCCCTGGCCCGGGGGTCATGCCCGAGGGGCTGCTGCGCGCGCTCGACGTCACGATCGGCAAGCGCATGGAGGGGCTGCTCGCGGGCGACTTCCGCTCGACGCTACTCGGCGCGGGGTCCGAGCTGGCGATGATCCGGCCGTACGCGCCGGGGGACGACGTGCGCCGGATCGACTGGAACGTCACAGCGCGGACGGGCGAGCCGCACGTGCGCGTGGACCTCGCCGAGCGGGTCCTCGTCACCTGGCTCGTCCTGGACACGACCCCCTCGATGCAGTTCGGCACCGCCGACCGCCGCAAGGCGGACGTCGCCGAGGGCGTCGCGATCGCGATCGGGCACCTGGCGACGCGGCGCGGGAACCGGCTCGGGATCGTCACCTTCGGGGACGAGAGCACGTACGCGATCCCGCCGCGGCAAGGCCGCGTCGCGCTCCTCGGGCTCCTGAACGCGGTGCGCGACGAGCAGGGAGGGCCCGGCACCGGTGCGCCGGCGCTCGGCGAGGCGCTGGACCGCGCGGGCGCGCTCGCGCGCCAGAAGTCGCTCGCCGTCGTCGTCTCCGACTTCCGCGGGCCGCGGGACTGGCGGCGCCCGCTGCTCGATCTCGCCGGACGGCACGACGTCGTCGCCGTCGAGGTCCGCGACCCGCGCGAGCAGGAGCTCTCGAACGTCGGCCTCCTCTGGCTCGTCGATCCCGAGACCGGCCGTCAGCTGCGCGTCGACACGCGGAGCCGCAAGCTGCGGGAGCGGTTCGCGGCGGCGGCCACGGCCGAGCGTGCGCAGGTCGCCGAGGCCTTCGCCTCGGCCGGCGTCCGGCACGTCGTCCTGTCCACCTCCGGCGACTGGCTGCGCCCGCTCGTCACCTTCCTCCGCAGGAGCCGCGCGTGAGCTTCGAGTGGCCGATCGCGCTGCTCGCGCTCGCCGCCCTGCCGCTGCTCGTCGTCGCGTACCTCTGGCACGATCGGCGCCGCGTCGCGTCGCAGGCGCGGTTCGGAAACCCGGACCTCCTCCCGAACGTGATCGACCGCGAGCCAGGGAGGCTGCGCTACCTCCCGCTCGTGGTGCTGCTCGTCGGGCTGGGGATGATGATCTTCGGCGTCGCGCGGCCGCACGCGATCGTCAGCGTCCCGCGCGAGGAGGCGACGGTCGTCCTGGCGCTGGACGTCTCCCGCTCGATGAAGGCGGACGACGTCGAGCCGACGCGGCTCGACGCGGCCCGTGGCGCGGCGAAGGCGTTCCTCGCGGACGTCCCCGAGGAGTACCGCGTCGGCGTCGTGTCCTTCGCGACCCGCGCGGCCGTCGGCGTGCCCCCGACGGACGACCGCGCGCTCGTCAACGCCGCGCTCGACGCCCTGCAGCCGGGCGAGGGGACGGCGATCGGCGACGCGGTCGCTCTCGGCGCCGAGCTGGGCGAGCGCGACGAGGAGCTGGCGAAGGAGGTCCCGCGGTCGATCCTCCTCATCTCGGACGGGAAGCAGGACGGCGGGTTGATCCAGCCGACCGCCGCGATCCAGGAGGCGAAGAAGCGCAACGTGCCGGTGTACACCGTCCTCGTCGGCACCCCGGAGGGCGTCGTCGAGGAGCAGCTTCCCGGCGGGTTCCGCAGGGTCATCCAGGTCCCGCCGGCTCCCGAGACGCTCCAGCAGATCGCCGCCGGGACGGGAGGCGAGTACTTCGCCGCCGTCGACGCGGAGCAGCTGCGCGCGGTGTACGAGCAGCTCGGATCGCGGCTCGGGAGGATGGACGAAGAGCGGGAGATCACCGACGTCTTCTCGGGCGCGGCCGCCGCCTTCCTGCTCCTCGGTGGCGTGCTCTCGGCGTTCCTCTTCCGGAGGGTGGCGTGACCGCGGCGCTCCGTCTCGGTGCGGTGCTCGCGATCCTGGCCGCGGCGCTGGTCGCGGCCGCCCCGGCCGGCGCGACGAACGAGTGCCGCGGGCTCATGGTCTGCATCCCGATCGCGGGGCCGTGGGTCGTCGTGCCGACTGCGAGCACCACTCCACGGCGTGAGGTCGAGTACCAGCTCACGTGCCCGCGCGCGCACGTTGCGGGCGGGCTCGACGCGGAGCTCTCGCGGCGCGCGATCGAGGTCGGCTTCCGGGGCAAGCTCGGGAGCCCCGTGAACCCGGGGATCTCGACCTCGCGCTCGGTCGTGTTCGTCGCGTCGTTCGTCGGCCGCTCCGCGACGCACGCGACCTTCCGCCCCCGCGTCGGCTGCATCCCGGCCTCCGGAGGGGGCGGCCGGGTCCCGACCTCCGTGACGGCCCTCCCGCCCGGCGAACCGACGGTCCGGAGGGTGAAGACCGTTCGCGTGAGGCCCGGCAGCGCGACCGTCGTCCAGGGCTGCCGCGGCAGCGAGCGGCTCGTCGGCGCCGAGCACGCCTTCGGCTTCTTCACGAGGCGGCCGCCCGAGGCATCCCTCGTCTCGAGCGTCGACGGGACGCTCACCGTCCGGGACGGCCGCGCGCAGGTGCGGGTCCGCGGCGATGCCGAGCTCGGCGGCGTCCGCGCCGTCGTCCAAGTCCAGGCCGTGTGCGCGAGGGCCTCGTGAGCGCTCATCGGCCGGGGGCCGCCACATGAGTTTCCAGAGCCCCTGGCTCCTGCTCGCCCTCCCGCTCCTCGGCGTGGCGATCGGGCTCTGGCTCCTCGCAGAGCGGCGCCGGATGCGGTACGCGGTCAAGTTCACGAACGTCGACGTCCTCGCGACCGTCGTCTCGGGCCGGTCGTGGCTGCGCGTGGTCCCACCCGCGCTCTTCGCGCTCGCGCTGGCGAGCCTCCTCGTGGCGCTCGCGCGGCCCCAGGTCGAGCGCACGTTCCTGAAGGAGCGCGCGACGGTCGTCCTCGTGATGGACACGTCGCGGTCGATGCAGGCCGAGGACGTCCCGCCGACGCGGCTCGCGGCGGCGCAGGAGGCAGCGCGCACGTTCCTCGACCAGGTCCCGGACAAGCTGCGCGTCGGCCTCGTCGTGTTTGCCGGCGAGGCTCAGGTCGCCACGCCACCGACGCGGGACCACGACCTCGTGCGCACCGCGGTGGACGAGATCGACTCGTTCCTGGTCTTCGGCGGGACCGCGATCGGCGACGCGCTGCAGACCGCGGTCGAGCTCGGCAAGCAGGTCGAGGAGTCGGAGCCGCCCCAGGGGAAGGAGATCGTCTACCGGCCGGCCGCAACCCCGACGCGGACGCTCGCCCAGGCCACGGACGAGGGCGAGGAGGAGGAGCAGGGCCCCGTCTCGATCCTGTTCCTCTCCGACGGCGCTCAGACCCGCGGGATCCTGCAGCCGCTCGAAGGGGCAGCGCTCGCGAAGGACGCCCGCTACCCCGTGTACACGGTCGCGCTCGGAACGCCCGAGGGCGTCATCGACCGCGGCCCCTTCGGCTACGGCGGCGGGAACCAGTCGATTCCGGTGCCCCCGGACCCCGAGACGCTCCGGCAGATCGCGGAGACGACCGGCGGCGAGTTCACGGAGGCACGGACGGCCGAGGCGCTGGAGACCGCGTATGCGAACCTCGGCTCCAAGCTCGGGCGCGAGCCGGGGGAGAGCGAGGTCACGTTCCTGCTCGTCGCCGCGGCCGCGTTGCTGCTGCTCGCGGCGGGTGTCGCCTCCGCGATCCTCTCGCCCCGGCTGCCCTGAGCGCGCTCAGACGACCACGATCGTGAAGCCCATGTCGGCGAGGTCGTCCCTGCCCGCCGGGTGCACGCGGATCCGGAACGTGCCGGAGCCGAGCGACTCGACGTTCGCGTAGGCGTCGCCGATACCCGTGCCGACGCCGCTCGCGGCGGCGTTGCCGACGAAGCGGACCTCGAAGGTGCCGATCGCCGTCCGGCGCACCTGTACCGCTTTCCGGGTGCAGTTGAACTTCCGGGAGAAGAGGTTGCCGGCGGCGGTGAACTGGTCGGGCGCGTTCGCGATCCCGGCGCTCGGGTTGCCGGTGACGACGGCGACGCCACGCACGGCGCCGTTCGCACAGCGCTGCTGCGCCACCGTCGAGGCCTGGACGCGCTCTCCGACTGCGAACGCCGAGCCGCCGAGAGCGAAGAACAGGGCCAGCAGGGCAATCGCGGTCGCCGGCGTGATCGTCAGACCTCTGCGTTCCTTCATCGTGGAGCTCCTTTCGCTCGCCTCCGTCGACACGTCGAGGCGCGGTAGGTTCCCGCGGATGCCGGACGATACCGCCGTCCCTGGACGGCGCTTCGGGAGGATGGGGAGGCGCCTGCTGGGCGGAACGGCGGCCATCGTCGTCGTGGTCGCCGTGTTCGTTTTCGCCCTCCCGCGCATCGCGACCTACCGGGACGTGTGGGACGTGCTCCGGGAGCTCGGCTGGCAGGAGGGCCTGCTGCTCGCGGGCGTGACCATCCTCAACCTCGCCACCTTTGCGCCGCCGTGGATGGCGGCGCTTCCGGGCCTCGGCTTCCGGCAGGCGACGGCGATGACCCAGGCGTCGACCGCGCTCTCGATCGTGTCGCCGGCCGGCGCGGCCGTGGGCATCGCGGGCTCGTACTCGATGCTCCGCTCGTGGGGGTTCGGCCGCAGCGAGGTCGGCCTCGCAGTCGGCGTCGCCGGTGTCTGGAACCAGCTCGCCAACCTCGCCTTCCCGATCGTCGCGCTCGCGCTCCTCACGTCAATCGACGAGGACCACCCCGCTCTTCGCACCGCGGCCATCGTCGGCGTCGCCGTGCTCGCGGTCGTCATCGTGGGGTTCGCGCTCGCGCTCTCGGCGCCGCGGCGAGCCAGGCGGATCGGCGACCTCGCGGCCCGGCTCGTCAGTCGCGTGAAGCGGGCGCTCCGGCGGAAGCCGGTCGGCTGGGGCGGGGAGGACCTCGCGGCGTTCCGGAAGCGCGCGCTCGACCTCCTGCGCCGCCGCTGGCACGTGATCACGCTCGCGACGCTCGCCGGGCACCTCACCGTGTTCCTCGTGCTCATCGCCTGCCTGCGAACGGTCGGCGTCTCGGGAGACGAGGTCTCGTGGATCGAGGCATTCGCCGCCTGGTCGCTGATCCGGATCCTCGGCGTCATCCCGCTCACACCGGGAGGGCTCGGTATCGTCGAGCTCGGGCTCAGCGGCGCGCTCGTCGCCTTCGGGGCCTCGAACGTGGACGCGGTGACCGCCACGCTGCTCTACCGGGCCCTTACCGTGCTGCCGACGCTCGCGCTGGGCGCGCTCGCTGCCGCCACTTGGCGCACTCACCATCCCGGGGAGCGGTTAGAGTCCCCCGAGTGAGCCTGACGAGGGGCAGGGTCACTGACTCGAGGGAGCCGTCTCCCCCGATCAGGGCAGAGTTCTCACCGGCCGATGCGCCTACGGTCAGCTTCGTGACCCTTTCGCCTACCACAGCTCTGATGCGCGTGGCGCTTGCCTCGCTCGCGGCCGCGGCATTCGTGGCCGTCCTCGTCGCAGCACGGGCGGACGGGGCGGGACGCTCGTGGGCATCGTATGTGGCGCCGGCCGCCGCGTGCCCGGGGTCGACCGACGCATCGGCGTCGCCGGCCGTCCAGGAGCGTGCGGTCGGCTGCCTGCTGAACTGGGCTCGTGCGCAGGCGCGCCTGCAGCGCCTCGGCCGCCCCGCGCTGCTCGGCCGCGCGGCGAGCCTCAAGGGGCGCAGGGTCGCGGCGTGCGGGCAGTTCTCGCACACGCCCTGCGGGTCGGACCCCCGCGCCGCGCTCCAGGCGGTCGGCTACCGCTACTCGACGATGGGCGAGAACCTCTTCCTCGGCACGTGGGGCCGGGTCAGCCCGCGCCAGGCCGTGGCAGCCTGGCTGCGTTCCCCGGGGCATCGGGCCAACATCCTGCGGCCGGGCTTCCGTCACGTCGGCGCCGCCCTCGTTCGGGCGCCCGGGATGCGCACGGACGGCGACGGCGCGCTCTGGATCACCGAGTTCGCGGCGCCTCGCTGACCCGAGGGGGAGGACTCCTCGCGCGAGGCGGGAACCCCGAGGCTCGTGAGGGAGGAAAGCCACCTCGACGACATGCGGTCGGCCATTCGCGGCGACTTCGAGCGGCTCGCCGAGCGCCGCGGTGGTCAGGAGCTGATGAGCGTCGACGACGAGCCGCCCGAGCCCGACGTCGCAGAGCTGACCCCCGAGCCGGAACCGGCTGTCGAGCCCGATGCGGAGCTGGCGGTCGGGAGCGAGCCCGAGCGCGATTCGGAGCCGGCAACCGAGCCGGTGCCCGAGCCCGTGTCCGATGACCGGCACGCTTCCTGGCTCGACCGTCTGCTCGGGCGCTAGCCGCCTCCCGCGCGCGACGCGCGCTGCGCTTCAATGACGGCATGGAGAAGGCCGAGCGCGACGCGATCCTTCGCCAGGGGATCGTGCTCCCGGAGACGCCGAGGGACCGCCGCGAGCGGGCGGCGCTCGAGGAGGACCTGCGCGCCAACCCTTCTCGGGGCATGCCGCTCGGGCTCCGGCTCCGCAACTTCACGCCGAGGGCGGATGCCTACCTCGCAGCCGCGCGCGGGCCACTCCACTACATGCTGCGACTGCGCACGATCGAGCAGCGGAAGGACGCGCTCGAGGAGACTCTGTCCGAGCGCTGGCGCGCCCTCGCGGCGACCTGCGGAGGCGACAGCGCGAGCTTTGCGGAGGGCTGGACGGCGGAGGCCGGGCGGGTCGACCTCGACGAGGTCAACGAGCTCATCGCGCGCCACAACCGGTGGTATCCCGTCGAGTCGCGGCTCCCGATGGAACCGCGCACGGGCGACTACGCCCTGGTGAACGGCCGGGACTACCGGCTCGCGCCGCTCGACGCCGGGTGGGTGCTCGAGCGGTTCCCGGCCTCCCTCGAGGAGGCGCTCGCAGCCTGAACCGGCGCGCGCGTCCACGCGCACAGAGAGAATCGACGCATGACGCTCGGCGAGCTCGCGCTGACCGTCGCGGTCCTGGCCGCCCTCGGGCTCGTCGCCCGCCGATTCGGCCTGTCCGCGATCCCCGCGTACCTCCTTGCCGGCCTGCTCCTCGGCCCCAACGAGCCGTCGGAGCTCTACCTGATCAATCCCTCAGAGGTTACCGAGTTCGTCGCCGAGCTCGGGCTCGTATTCCTCCTCTTCTTCCTCGGCCTCGAGTTCAGCCTCGCCCGGCTGCTGCGGACCGGCCGTCACGTGGGGCTGGGAGGGACCATCGACCTCGTCGCGAACCTCGGCCTCGGGCTCCTCGTCGGGGTGGTCGCCTTCGGCATGACATCGGCGGCGCTGATCCTCGCCGCCTGCATCTACGTCTCGTCGAGCGCGATCGCGGTCAAGGGGCTGATCGACTTCCGGCGCCTGGGCGACGACGAGACCGACCTCGTGCTCGCCATCCTCGTCTTCGAGGACATCGTGATCGCCTTCATGCTCGGGTTCGCGGCCGCGGGCGGCGGCGAGGTCTCCGACACGCTCGTGCTCGTCGCGAAGGCGCTCGCCTTCGTCACCGCGGGCCTCGCCGCGTCGCGCTGGCTCGCAGGCCCGCTCGACCGCTTCCTCGACCGGCTCCCGCTCGAGTTCTTCCTGCTCGCGGTGTTCGCGTTCCTGGTCGGCACCGCTGCGATCGCGGACGAGCTCGGGCTGTCGGAGGCGATCGGCGCCCTGATGGCGGGGATCGTGCTCTCCGAGACGTCGGTCCGCGAGCAGATCGAGGAGCGCTTCTTCAGCTTCCGCGACGTGTTCGCGGCCCTCTTCTTCTTCGTGTTCGGCCTGTCCATCGACCTGTCCGCGCTGGGCGACGTCGGCTGGATCGTCGCGCTCGCCGTGCTCGTCACGCTCGCCGGCAAGATCGCCGGCGGGCTGCTCGCGGGACGCGTCGGCGGGTTCTCGCGCAGGCAGAGCCTCAACGCGGGCATCGCGCTCGTCGCGCACGGCGAGTTCACGATCATCCTCGCCGACCTCGCGTCCGACAACCCCTCGGTCACCGCCTCCCAGAGCGCCGACCTCGTCGCCTTCGCGGGGCTCTACGTCCTCGTGACCGCGACGGTCGGGATCGTCCTGATGAAGGAGTCGAAGCGGGTCGGCCGCGTCCTGTTCCCCGTCCCTAGACTGACTGGAGAGACCTGATGCCACTCGACGTACGCGAGACACGCCTCCCCGGGGTCGGCTTCAAGTACGCATTCGGCCTCGCGCAGGGACGCATCTCCGTGATCCTGCACATGGACGGCCAGCGGGAGATCTACTACTACCGCCGGTCCCACGACGACGAGCCGACGGCCGTCATCGAGCTCCACGACGACGAGGCGCGACAGCTCGGTGCGATCCTGGGCGGCGCCTACGAGCGCCCGAAGATCGTCGAGGAGCTGGAGATGGCGCTCGGCGAGCTGCAGATCGAATGGATCCCCGTCCCGGAGACGAGCCCGGCGATCGGCCGAACGCTCGCGGAGGTCGGCCTGCGGGCCAGGACCGGCGTCACCGTGATCGCGATCCTGCGCGAGCCCGAGTCGGTCAGCGGGGCCCAGCCCGACGACTACATCCAGGAGGGCGACACGCTCGTCGCCGTCGGCAAGGCCGGCCAGTTCCCGCTCTTCCGCAAGCTCCTCGCCGAAGGCCCGTACGACTGAGGCCACGCGTCCGGATCCGCTCGCGCAGGATCCGGACGCGGCCAAGACCCTGAAAGGCGTCCGCTTCGCGGGGGCGGCGTTGGTGCCCTCGACGCGTCAGGCTCGTCGCGCCCGGACGAGGGCGTCGATCGCGGGCCGATCCTGGCCGTCGACGTCGCGCAGGAGGCGCTCCGCTCTCTCGACCTCGAGTCCCGGGAGCTCCGCGACGACGTCGTCCGGGGTGAAGAGCAGGTCCTGGTCGCTCGGCCCGCCCACGCCCTCGGTGAGGTTGAGGAGGTCGTGGCCGATCAGGACGAGTGTGCCGCCCGGCGCGACGGAGTCCGCCGCGCGCTCGAGCACGATCCGGCGTCCGTCCGACGACATGTGCAGGTACAGGATCAGGACGAGGTCGAAGGCGCGGGCCTCGGGCAGGTAGTCGAGCAGGTCGCGCACCTGGAACTCGACGGCGACGCCCGCACGAGCCGCCCGCTCGATCCCTTTCGCGACCGCGACGTCCGCGTAGTCGACCGCGGTGACCTCCCACCCGAGGCTTGCGAGCCAGACCGCGTTCTGGCCCTCGCCGCAGGCGAGGTCGAGCGCGCGCCCAGGCTCGAGGGCCTCGACCTCCGCCACGAGGAATCGGTTGGGCTTCGCGCTCCACAGAGAGTCGACCCCGGCATAGCGGCGGTTCCAGTCCTCGCGCTTCACGCCGTGCGCATCCTCCCGCCTGCGACGCGCTGCGTCGCGAGCAGCGTCAGCGCGCAGAGCGCGGCTCCGAGGAGGTAGGGGATGGCGTCGCCGAAGGCCGAGGCCAGCGCGCCGCCCGCGATGGGCCCCGTCATGTTCCCGAGGGCCCAGGCGCTGTTCATCACGCCGAACGCCAGCCCCTGTGCGAGCCCGGCGGACTCCGCGCGGTGCGAGGTCAGCGCCATGCCTGGCGTGTAGAAGCCGCCGTAGCTGAGCGCGGCCGCCGCGACGAGGAGCGCGATCACGGCCGGTTTCCCCGCCACGGCGAAGAGGCAGGCGACCACGATCGACGCCGCGAGCGCCGCTCGAATCGGCAGCAGCCGGCCGCGCCGATCGCTCGCCCGGCCGAGCAGCGGGCTGATCACGACCTCGAGCAGCCCCGCACCGAAGAACACCGCGCCGATCGCGAGCGACGACCAGCCCGCGTCGTCGAGGTCGAGCGGCGCGAGCACGACGAGCGTCCCGAAGAGCAGGGCTGGGAGCGTGTTCAGCCACAGCCCGCCGAGAAACCGCGGGTCCCTGAACGCGCGCGACACGCCGCCCGGTGTGAGCGGCTCTGCCGCGGACGACCGGGCGAGCCAGGCCAGGGCGGCGAACGCGAGCGCGACGACGCCGAGAGTCGCGAACGAGATCCGGATGCCTACCGACTCCGCGACGCCGCCGAACATCGGCCCGACGACGGCGCCGAAGACGGCCGCACCGAAGGCAGTGCCGATGACCTCCCCTCGCTTCGAGAGCGGCGCCGCGACGGTGACCCAGGCGAGCGCTCCGGCCCAGGTGGTCGTGCTCGAGAAGCCCTGCACGAAGCGCGCCAGGCCGAGGGCGAAGGCGCTGTCGGCCGCCGAGAAGCCGAAGCTCGCGACGGCGAGGACGACGAGCCCGCCGACGACGGCGACCTTCGGCCCGAACCTCGCGGCGGCGATCCCGCCCGGCACGCCTCCGAGCAAGGCACCGGCTCCGAAGGAGCCCACGAGGAGGCCGGCGCCCGTCTTCGACAGGTCGAACTCGTCCGCGTATCCGGGGACGAGCGGCGTCAACGCGGTGAAGAGCATCGCGTCGACGAAGACGACCGCCGAGACGAGGGCGAGGAGACGGCGCATCCGGCGAGCATACGCAGCCGCCCGAGACCAGCTCGTCCTGCAAAGGAAATGCACCGAGCCGGTGGCGCCTTCGTCCGGCTTTCCGACTGACCGCCGCCGAAGCGGCTGCCGCTCGGAGAACCATCAACCTCGGACGCTCCGTACTCGGTGCATCCCGACTCTTGCAAGCCTGCGCGTCGGGGTCAAGTGTCGCGCGTGGGAAGTTCGCGCAATTTGCGGCAGTCGACAATTGGCGACTCGCGCGCGCCAGCTCGTGCCTCGCCGGC
>DASSCD010000149.1:0-6000 GCA_035698005.1 Gaiellaceae bacterium
CCGTCGACATCGCAGCCGACGAGACCGCGACGACGCTCTTCGACCGGCTCGCGTCCGCCCACGTCGAGCTCGTGCGCGAGTGCGTGCCGCAGCTCCTCGCCGGGACGGCGCCCCGCGTCCCCCAGGATCCGACACGGGCGAGCGTCTGGCCCAATCGCATGCCGGCCGAAGGCATCATCGACTGGGAGACGCGAGCCCCGTACCTGTACGACTGGGTGCGCGCGCAGACGCGGCCGTACCCCGGCGCCTTCACGTTCCACGGCGACGAGAAGGTCGTCGTCTGGCGCGCGCGCGCCGTCGACCTCCGGGTCGACGCGCCGGCAGGCTCGATCGTGTCCGACGGCCCGGAAGGTCTGATCGTCGCGTGCGGCGAAGGTGGCCTCGTGCTCGAGGACGTCGAGACGAACGTGCGCCTCGGCGTGGGGATGCAACTCGGATGACGAGAGTCCTCGTGATCGCGGCGCACCCGGACGACGAGGTGCTCGGCATGGGCGCGACGATCGCCCGGCACGCCGACGCGGGCGACGCGGTGCGGGTGCTCGTCGTCACCGACGGGAGCTCGACCCAGTACCCCGGAGACGCGGAGACGCGCGCGCGCAAGGAGGAGGAGGCACAAGAAGCCGCGGCGGAGCTCGGCGTTGCCGACTACGTCCACCTCGACCTTCCGGACATGCGCCTGGACACGCTCGCGCACGTCGACGTCAACCGCGTCGTGGAGGAGCACGTGCGCGACCATGCGCCCGCGATCGTCTACACCGTGCAGCCGGACGTGAACCGCGACCACCGCGTGCTCTTCGACTCCGTCGCGGTGGCGACGCGGCCGGTGCCGGGCCAGGTCGTCCGGCGCCTCCTGACCTACGCGCCGACGTCGAGCACCGAGTGGACGCCGTCGCCGGTCAACTGGTTCGTCCCGAACTGGTACGTCGACGTGACTGCGACGATCGAGCGCAAAGTCGCCGCCTTCGCCCACTACGAGACGGAGCGGCGGGAGTTTCCCCACCCGCGCAGCGAGCGCGCGATCCGCTCGACCGCGGCGCACCACGGCGCGAGCTGCGGGCGCGAGTACGCGGAGCCGTTCGTCCTCGTGCGCGGGCTCGAGCTCTCGTAGTGCGCAGGTCGGGATCCGCTGACGCGCGGATTCCGACCGCGCAAAGATCCCTGAAGGCGTCCGCTTCGCGGCCGCTGCGTCGGAGTCTCCGCGAGCGTTAGGTTGGGCTCGCTTGGCCAAGCTGCCCCAGACGCTGATCGTCCTCGCCCTCCTCGGCGCGACCGCGGCGGCGTTCGCGGTCACCGAGCGGCTGAAGCTCGAGCGGAGCCCGATCACGGGCACGAGGGTGGACCGCCTGTTCTCCCCCGTGTGCGAGTGCGCGCACGACGCGGCAACGATCTCGTTCGTGCTCCGCCAGCGGGGCGAGCTGACCGTCGACGTGCTCGACCCGGACGGCGAGGTGGTGCGCACGCTCGTCCGCGACCGCGACGAGCCGCGTGGACGCGTCACGTACACGTGGGACGGGCGCGACGAGTCCGGGCGCATCGTCGCCGAGGCGCGCTACCGGCCGCGCGTGCGGATCGAGGAGCACGGTCGGACGATCGTCCTTCCGAACTCGATCCGGGTGGACACGACGCCGCCCGTCGTCCGCTTCACCGACGCCTTCCCGCGGGTGTTCTCGCCGGACGGCGACGGGAACTCGGACCGGGTCACCGCGACCTACGAGGTGGACGAGATCGCCCGCGCGATGCTGCTCGTCGACGGCAGGCGCCGCGTGCTCGGACGCTTTCGCCCGCGTGGCGGCCGGCTCACCTGGTTCGGGCAGGTGAACGGCAGGCCGGTGCGGCCCGGCGTCTACGAGCTGCGACTGCGCGCGTTCGACCGCGCGGGGAACCGGTCGCGGCGGACGCGCGCGATCGCCGTGCGCGTGCGCTACGTGGAGCTCCGGCGCGACCGGATCGAGGTGGTCGCCGGGCGCCGCTTCGGGGTCCGGGTCGACACCGACGCGGACTCGTACCGCTGGCTCTTCGCCGGCGAGCGCGGCGTCGGCCGGGAGGAGCTGCTGGTCCTACGCGCGCCCGAGACGGCGGGGACGTACACGGTCTACGTCGCCGTCGGCCGCTTCGCCGACCGGGCGGAGGTCGTCGTCACCGAGCCAGAAGGCGCCTGACGTGCCTCCACTCTTCGTCCTCGGCGTGAGCCGCTCCGGCACGACGATGCTCCGCGTCATCCTCGACCGCTCGCCTGGGATCGCGATTCCCGACGAGACGTTCTTCGTGCCCCAGCTGGCGCATCGCCACCGCGGCATCGTCGATCCCGACGAGCTCCTCGAGGACGTGCGGCGCCTCCCGCGGCTCGCGGCGTGGGAGGTGCCGCTCGAGGACATCGCCGGCCGCCTCCGGCCGGGAATGACGACCGGGGAGGCGCTCGACGCCGTCTTCCAGGCGTACGCGGCGAAGCACGGGAAGCCGCGCTGGGGCGACAAGACGCCGATGTACATGCGCCACCTCGGCCTCATCGATCGCCTGTTCCCCGACGCGCAGTACGTCCATCTGATCCGCGACGGCCGCGACGCCGCCCTGGCGTTCCTGGACATGCCGGAGGGGGTCGTCACCCGCACGTGGGCGCACCCGCGTAGCCCGGCCGGCTTCGCGTGCGAGTGGAAGACCGAGGTCCGGCGCGCCCGCGGGCTCGGACAGCGCGTCGGCGCCTCCCGCTACCACGAGGTCCGGTACGAGGACCTCGTCGCCGACACCCACGCGGTCGTGCGCTCGATCTGTACGTTCGCGGAGCTCCCGTTCGAGCCCGCGATGCTCGAGTTCGCCGGCAACGTCGACGTCTCCGCGAAGCCGCACCATCAGCGCTTGCTCCAGCCGCCGACGCGCGGCGTCCGCAACTGGCGCGAGCAGATGAGCGTTGAGGACGTCCGCGCGTTCGAGGCGGTCGCCGGCGACCTCCTCGCCGAGCTCGGCTACGAGGTCCGGAGCGGGATCCGCGAGCCCACGCCGCGCGGGAGGGCGGCGCTCGCGTGGTACCGCGCGCGGATGGGCGCGTGGAACACGGCCGCCTACGCCACTCAGCGCTCGCCGCTCTGGCGGCGCCGCCACGCGCCGCTCATCTGACCTACCGCCGGCTCGCCGGCTCGCGCGGCACGTTGCGGCCGCGGAAGGCGATCAGCCGCCCGTTCAGTGAGAAGTAGTACGTCCGCTCGGTCGCGATGCCGGGTGAGTAACGGCCCATGGGGAGGCGCCAGACGATCTTGCCGTCCGAGATCCGCACACCGTACGTCCGCTTCTCCAGCACGGAGAAGTACACGTAGTCGCCGGCGACGAAGGCGCCGCCGAGGATCCGGCCGTTGCCCTGCGCCTGCCAGACCTGTGCGCCGGTGTTCGCGCGGAGCGCACGCAGCTTGCCGTCGAAGCCGCCGACGAAGACGAGCCCGTGCGCGATGGCCGGCGTCGTGTAGCCGAGCCCTCCGACGCGGGCGGTCCACAGCAGCCGCCCGTTGCGCGCGTCGAGTGCGACGACCTTGCCCGAGCGGGCGACGCAGTAGATCCGCGCGCCGTCCGTCGACGCGCTCGCGTAGAAGCTCTCGTACCGGAACGCGTCCCGACGGATGTACGTCGACCACAGGCGCGCGCCCGACCGCCGGTTCAGGCAGAAGATCGAGCCCGCATACGTCGAGACGCAGACGCGGCGGCCGTAGACGGACGGGCTCGAGTTGATGCGACCTCCGGTCGCGTACGCCCAGCGCACGCGCCCGGTCGCCGAGTCGACCGCGTACAGGCGCCCGTCAGTGACCCCGAAGTAGACGGTGCCGTCGACGACGACGGGCGACGATTCCACCTTGCCCGAGGTCGAGACCTGCCACAGGCGGCGACCGCGCTCGCGGTCGAGTGCGGTGACGGTGCCGTCCCGGGAGCTGACGATGATGCGAGGCCCGTCGATCGCAGGCGTGGACGGCTTCGTCCCGCCGAAGTCGCGCCGCCAGCGGATCTTCCCGGTCTGCGCGTCGACCGCGAACACCTCGCCCTCGAACGCGTTGACGTACAGCGTCCCGTCGCAGTAGCTCGGCGGGTACTCGATGTAGCTCTCGAGCCCCCGTGTCCAGAGGTGCTTGCGGACCGGCAGACCGAGCGTGGCCTGTGGCCGCGCGAGCGATCGCTGCGGGTCCCCGCCGAACGAGGGCCAGCACCGCCGGTCGCCGATTGGCTCCGGCTCCGGCTCCGGCTTCGGGCGCGGCGGGGGCACGGTGGCCGTCGTCACGGTGACGTCCGTGAGCTCCGTGTCGAGCGCGCCCTCCGTCTGGTTCGGCGTCGTCAGCGAGATCGCGACGACGAGGCCGCCGAGAGCGGCCACGAGGACGGCGAGCGCACCGATGGTCCAGGCGAGGGCTCGGGGCATGAGGCAAGGGCCGGTCGCGCCGGCCCGGGGTCAGTGTGCCAGCAGGTGCGGAGCGCTCGTCGCGGGTCGCTCCGCGTCCTCTTCGGCCTCCCGCGGGACGGGCGCGACGGCGAGGAACGCCGCGGCCACGCCGAGCACGCCCCAGGTGAGCGGATCCTCGAAGAACCCCGCGTACAGCAGCGAGTGCACGAAGAGCGCCAGCAGCACTGCAGCCAGAGCGATCCCGAGCGGGCCGTCGCGTGTCGTCACCAGGTAGAGCGCCCAGGCCGCGGCACCGAGCACCCACAGGAAGAGGGCGAAGCCGACAACGCCGCCTTCCGCGAGGATCGTGAGCGGGGTCGTATGAGAGGCGTTCCGCCCCGGCGAGCCGCGACCCGACACGTCGGTGCTTGCCCTCGGTTGCCCGCCGACGCCGACGCCCGCGAGCGGGCGCTCGGCGAAGGCGTCGACGGTGACGGTGATCAGACGCGAGCGTCCGCTCGTCGCCTCCCGCGCCGAGCGTCCCTCGATTGCATGCGCGGCGAACGCGGCGGCGCCGACCACGGCGATGGCGGCACAGACGAGGAGGAGAACGCGGAGCCGCCGGCTCACCCCGTACACGGCGACCGCGAACGTCACCGCGAAGAGCGCCACGAAGCTCGACTGCGAGTACGAGTAGAAGAGGCCCCAGAAGAGGAAGGCGACGAGGGCCGCCGAGACGACCCAGTCGACCGTGCGGCCCTTGCGCACGAGCACGACGACGAGGAGCACGGCGATCGGGACGACGAGGTAGCGCCCGTACAGGCTCGGGTCCTTGAAGAGGGACGTGACCCGGAAGAAGGAGGTGTACGCGTTGGCGACCTCGACGTCGCGTGCGAAGAACACCGTCCGGCTCTGGGCCTGCCAGAGCCCGATCGCGGCGAACAGCGAGCCGAGCGCGACGAGCGTGACGAGCAGCGCCCGCGGCAGCCAGGCTGCGAGCGGCGACCGGCAGACGACGCCGAAGGCCGCGGTGAAGGGAAAGAGGAAGAACGCGAGCGCGATCCCTCCGTCCCGCTCGTCCCAGGTCCACAGGAACGAGATGGACGCGAGCGCGACGAATGCGGCCAGCGGGAGGGCGAGGAGGAACGGGGGCGCGGGGGGCCGCTCGCCGCGGGCCACCCGGTAGGCGAGCGCGAGGACGGCCGACGTCAGGACGAGGTAGAGCGGTAGGAGGAGGAACGCGTCCTCCTCGCCGACCCGGACGGGCACCCGGAACGGCGCCGCGGCGAGGAAGACGACCGGGACGACGGCGGGATAGCGGGTGAGCGGGATCGCGCCGAGCACGGCGGCGACGGCCCCCGTCCCGACGAGCGCAAGCCCCTCCGCCTCGGTCAGGAGCCGCTCGACGTCGTCGTCGCCGACGAGGGAGCGCGCGAGGCCTGCCGTGGCGAGCCCGAGCAGCAGGATGCCGGCCAGCGGCGAGAAGCGATCGCGCGGAACGAGCGCGAGGACGGCGCCGAGCGCGCCGAGGAGCGCGGCGACCTGGGCGGCGTCCGTGTGCTCCATCGCTCGGAACGCTACGCGCTCGGCCGTGCTGGTTGAATAGCGCGGTGCTGAGCTCCTGGAAACGAGCGGTCGTGCTCGCT
>DASSCD010000150.1:0-9292 GCA_035698005.1 Gaiellaceae bacterium
GAGTCGATCTGCGTCGACCCCGGGATCGGCTTCGGCAAGACGCCGGACCAGAACCTCGAGCTCGTGCGCCGCCTCGACGTGCTCGTCGGGCTCGGCTACCCGGTGCTCGTGGGGCTCTCGCGGAAGAGCACGCTCGGCAAGGTCCTCGGCGATCCCCAGGCGACGACCGGGACGCTTTCCGCCTCCGTCGGCGGAGCGGTCGCGGCGTTCGAGCGGGGTGCCTGGATGCTCCGGGTGCACGACGTCCGCGAGACGGTCGAGGCGCTCGCCGTGGCCGCCGCGATCGGACGTGGCAAGGTGTCGACGTGACGATCGAGCTGAAGGGCATGATGGTGTTCGGGCACCACGGCTACCTCGAGGAAGAGCGGCGCCTCGGCCAGCGCTTCCTCGTCGACCTCTGGGTGGAGGTCGACGAGGCCGCGACCGAGAGCGACCGGATCGAGGACACGGTCGACTATCGCCGGCTCGCGGCCGTCGTCCAGGACGTGTTCGCCGGCCCCGAGCGGCTGCTGCTCGAGGGGCTCGCGGGCGCGATCGCAGACGGGATCATCGCCGGCTTCGAGGCGGTCGAGGAGGTCCGTGTGCGCGTGCGGAAGCCGGACGTCGTCCTCGACCCGCCGGTCGACCACGCGGCCGTGGTCGTCGTGCGCACGCGCGACTGAGGCGTGGCACGTGTGTACGTCGGGCTCGGGGCGAACCTCGGCGACCGCGAGGCGACGATCCGTCGCGCGGTCGAGCTCCTCTCCGACGAGGACGGCATCGAGGTGCTCGCGGTCTCGACGCTCCGCGAGACCGACCCGGTCGGTGTCGAGGACCAGCCGCGGTTTCTGAACGGCGCGGCTGAGCTCGAGACGACGCTCCGTCCTGACGCGCTGCTGGAGGTGCTCCTCGGCATCGAGCGCGTGCTCGGTCGTGTTCGCGACGGCGTGCGCTTCGGCCCGCGCACGATCGACCTCGACCTGCTGCTGTACGACGACGAGACCGTCGACGAGCCCGGCCTGACCGTGCCGCATCCGCGGCTCCACGAGCGCAGCTTCGCGCTCGAGCCGCTCGCGGAGCTCGCTCCCGCGCTCGCGATCCCCGGCCGCGGGAGGGTTCTGGACCTACTCGCTCGTCTACACTGACGCCGCATGTCGCACCTCGACGAGCTCGACGAGTTCGAGGCTGAGCTCGAGATCTCGCTCAAGCGAGAGTACTCCGCGGTCTTCGGCCTCTTCCGCTACTGCGTCCTCACGCAGGACGCGACGTACCTCTGCAACAAGCTCGACCTGGAGGCGCTGCCGCAGGCGAGCTACCCGTACTTCCACGTGCGGATGGAGGACGTCTGGGTCTGGGACAAGAACCGCCCGTCCCGGATCATCCCGCGGGCGGAGGTCTACACCTCGGGCGACGTCACCGTCGAGGAGCTGCGCGGCGAGGGCGAGGAGCCGCGCCTGTCGGCCGAGGCGCTCGCGGAGCGCATCGGCCAGCAGCTCCCGGGCGACGACGAGCCGCTCTAGGCGCTCGCACCGCCGCGGCGCTCGCGCTCGGCGAGCCACTGCGCGAAGCGGCCATGTGGCGAGTCGAGGTAGCCGCGCAGGCCTTCCTCGAGGCCCGCGACCTCGTCGCGGAGGTGGAAGAGCCGGTACTCGAGCAGCCGCTGAGGGTCGCAGGCGTGCGCCTCCCGCTCGGCGGCCGCGACCGAGGCGCCGCACTCGGCGCAGGGCATGTGGCTGGACTCGACGAAGAAGCCGGACATCGCGCGCGGAAGCGAAGTTCGCGTCCGCGGCGCGTGTCCCTGCGTGTGTGGGCCTGCTCAGGCCTCGGTCGCGGTGGGCACCGCGCCGAGCTGGACGAGCATCCCGAGCCGGTCCCAGGTCGTCCACTGCTCGACGACCTTTCCGCCGACGAGGGTCGAGATCGTCAGGCCTGACACCGTGACCTCCTTGCCCGTGGCCGCGATTCCCGAGATCTCCCCGGCATGCGTGCCGCGGGCGGTCCAGCGCGTGGCCACCTTGCCCGGCTCGGCGACCTGCTCGTGCACGGCCAGCCGCGCGTCGGGGAACGCGTCGCTGTAGGCCTTCAGGTAGCCACGGAGGCTCTCGATGCCGCGGAGCGGCTCCGCCTGCCCTGAGTCGTATCCGAGATAGTCGGGCGCGACGACCTCGTCGAGGACGTCCCAGTTGCCCTTCCACGGCTCCTCGAACAGGCGCCGGACGCGCTCCTTCGCATCTGCCATCGACGTTCCTTTCGCTCGCCGGCGCCGCCGGAGCTCGAGGGCCGAGACCGCCGCGAGTGCCGTTCCCGCGAGGACGAGGCCGACCCCGAGCTGCGTCCGGCGATCGCTCCGCCCTCCAGGCACCGTGACGCCGACTCTACAACGAAGTCGCGCCCCGCGCGGCGGCTCTGATTCACTTGCGCGGTGCTCCTCGCGGTGGACGTGGGCAACACGCAGACGGTGCTCGGGCTCTACCCCGACGGCGAGCTGACGGACCACTGGCGGCTCGCCACGGAGCGCTGGACGACGGCCGACGAGCTCGGCGTGCTCCTCGCCGGCCTCCTCGATCTCGACGCCGTGGACGGAATCTGCCTCGCGTCCACGGTCCCCGTCCTCGTGCGCGAGTGGGAGCTCGTGGCGTCCAAGTGGGCGAGCGCGCCGCTCCTCGTCGTCGGCCCCGGTATGAAGACCGGCATCGCCATCCGCTACGACGACCCCCGCGAGGTCGGGGCCGACCGGATCGTCAACGCGGTCGCCGCGAAGGAGCGCTACGGCGCGCCGGTCGTCGTGGTCGACTTCGGCACGTCGACGAACTTCGACGTCGTCTCGAACGAGGGCGAGTACGTGGGCGGCGTCATCGCCCCCGGGATCGAGATCTCGATGGACGCGCTCTTCGCTCGTGCCGCGCGGCTGGTAAAGGTCGACTACGTGGCTCCGCCGGCCGTGATCGGGAAGACGACCGTGGGCGGGCTCCAGTCCGGGCTCGTGTACGGGTTCGCGGGCCAGGTCGACGGGATCGTCGCCCGGATCCGCGGGGAGCTCGATGCACAGGCTCCGGCGATCGCGACCGGGGGGCTCGCGGATCTCGTCTCCCCGCACTCGCAGACGATCGAGCGGGTCGATCCCTTCCTCACGCTCGACGGCCTCAGGCTCGTGTGGGAGCTGAACCGGTGATCCCCGACCTGCACGCGCTCGCGCTCTTCGTCGTCGCCGCGCTCGCGCTGCTTCTCGTCCCGGGCCCGGCCGTGCTCTACGTCGTCGCGCGCTCGCTGCAGCAAGGGCGCCGCGCGGGGCTCGCGTCCGTCCTCGGGATCCACGTCGGCACGCTCGTGCACATCGCAGCCGCGACCGTCGGCCTCTCCGCCCTCGTCGTTTCATCCGCCGTCGCGTTCACCGCGGTGAGGATCGCCGGCGCCGTGTACCTCGTCGGCCTCGGGTTGTGGACGCTCCTCTCGCGCAAGGCGGAGGTGGAGGTCGCGCTCGGCGGCGAGCGGAACCTGCGGCGCGCGTTCGCGCAGGGGATCGTCGTCAACGTGCTCAACCCGAAGACGGCGCTCTTCTTCCTCGCCTTCCTCCCACAGTTCGTCGACCCGGACGCGACGCACCCGGCGGCGCAGATCGCGTTCCTCGGCGTCCTCTTCGCGCTGCTCGGGCTCGTCACCGACTCGGTGTGGGCACTCGCCGCCGGCACGGCCGGAGGCGTCCTCCGGCGTTCTCCGCGCCTGCTGCGGGCGCAGCGCTACGTCACGGGGTCGGTCTACGTCGGGCTCGGCCTGGCGACTGCCTTCGCGGGCCGCGCCGAGCGCGGGTGACGGGCGCGCTGGTTCGGCTCAGCCGCCTCCGTACACGGAGATCGGCAGCTCGAGGGTGACCTCGTCGCCCGTGGGGATCTCCGCCTCGAGCCGGTCGACGAGGGCAATCGCTCCAGGAGCTGCCACGAACAGCCGCCGCTCGACCTCCTCCGTCGACTCGAGCTGCAGGAGCTCCTGCTTGAACGGCTTCGGGAAGCGCCCGCGCCCCAGGTACCAGCCGTAGAACTTCTTCAGGAACCCCGAGGCCCGCCGTTCGCCCAGCTCCCGAACGGCCTCGCGGACGAACAGGACGAGCTCGGCCGCGACCTCCTCGGCGTTCGGCTCGCGGTCGTCGCCGTCGACGATCTCGCGCAGCGCCCAGGGGTTGCCCTGCGCGCTCCGTCCCACCATGACCGCCGCGGCGCCGGTCGACGCGAGCACGACCTGCGCACGGGCGTGCGAGGTCACGTCGCCGGAGGCGACGACGGGGACGTCCACGAGCGAGACGAGCTCGGCGGTGAGGGTGTGGTCAGCCGAGCCCGTGTACATCTGCTGCGCCGAGCGCGGATGGAGCGTGAGGGACTGAGCGCCTGCTTCGACGAGCCTCGGCCCGAGCTCGAGGCACGCGCGCGACCCGTTCCGCACACCGCGGCGGAGCTTCACGGTCACCGGCAGGTCCACCGCCTCCGCGACCGCCTCGACGAGCCGGCAGGCGAGGTCCGCGTCCTCGAGGAGGTGCGCGCCCGCGCCCGTCCGCGTCACCTTCTTCACCGGGCAGCCGAAGTTGAGGTCGACGAGGTCCGCGCCGACGGCCTCGACCATGCGCGCCGCGTCCGCCATCGAGCTCGCGTCCGAGCCGAAGAGCTGGATCGCGAGCGGGTGCTCGTCCGGGGCCACCCGCAGGTACCCGAGCGTGCGCTCGTTGCGGTGCTCGATTCCGGCGCAGCTGACCATCTCGGAGCAGACGAGCCCCGCGCCGAAGCGCCGGCCCTGGCGCCGGAAGGCCTGCACGCTGACGCCCGCCATCGGGGCGAGCACGAGGCGCGTCGGCACCTCGACCGGGCCGATCCGCCAGGGCGTCCGGAGGTCGACGCTCACCCGCGGGATGGTACTTGCCGCCTGTTGACGAGCAGCGAGCGCCGTGGCTACCATGGCGGGCCGTTGTCGGGGCCGCCGGGCCCCGCAATCTCGTCTCTGGAGGCGTCGTGTTGAAGGATGTGATCCTCACTCCCGAGGGCTACGAGCAGCTGAAGTCGGAGCTGGACACGCTGCGCACGTCGAGGCGGCGCGAGATCGCGGAGCGCATCGCCGCCGCGCGCGAGTTCGGCGAAATCGCCGAGAACGCCGAGTACGACGACGCCAAGAACGAGCAGATGATGCTCGAGCACCGCATCGCGCAGCTGGAGGAGCGGCTCGCGGACGCGCGCGTCATCGACACGAACGACGTCGACACGAGCGTCGTCTCGATCGGCTCTGTCGTGCGGCTCCGCGACGTCGACGCAAAGGAGACGGTGGAGTACTTCATCGTCGGCTCGGCCGAGGCGAACCCCGCCGAGCGCAAGCTCTCGAACGAGTCTCCGGTCGGAAAGGCGATCATCGGGCGCAAGAAGGGCGAGACCGTGGAGGTCGTCACCCCGCGCGGCTCGAAGGTCAAGTTCAAGATCATGGAGATCAAGGCCGCCTGAGGCCGCAGGCCGCCGGGCGCTCCCGGGCGGCGGAGCCGCCCTCCGCGCCCGCCTGACGACGCTCGCTTCGCGATCCGGCGGCCTTGCCGCTTGCGTACGACTCGTACTGTCCTGCGCGGCTCGCCCTTGGCTCGCTCGCGAGCGCCGCCCCTGCGACCTCGGGTCGCGTAGGCCGCCGCTCCGACCTAGACTCGCGGGCCATGGCCCGTCCGAAGCGGTTCCCCGACCGGGACGAGATCGCCGCGGTCCGTGCCTCGGCCGAGCCGCTCGACGCCGGGGCCGAGCTCGAGGAGAAGAGGCGCCTGGCGGGCCGCGTCATGGCTCGTCGGGAGATGGGCAAGCTGGTCTTCCTCGACCTCGTCGACCGCTCCGGCCGGCTGCAGCTCCTCTGCGACACCGCGCGGACGGGCGAGCTCGACGTCCACCTCGGCGACCTCGTCGGCGTCAACGGACGCCCCGCGAAGTCGCGGCGCGGCGAGCCCTCGCTCGCGGTCGACGAGCTGACGGTGCTCGCGCGGAACCGGAGCCCCCTGCCGGACACGTTCCACGGCGTCACCGACCAGGAGACGCGCTATCGGAAGCGCTACCTCGACCTGCTCATGAACGAGGACGCGCGGGAGCTCTTCCTGCTGCGCGCGCGCGTCGTCTCCGCGATCCGCCGCTACCTGGACGAGGAGGGCTTCGTCGAGGTCGAGACGCCGATCCTGCAGCCCCGCTACGGCGGAGCGTTCGCCCGGCCGTTCGTGACCAGATCGGAAGAGCTCGACGCCGACCTCTACCTGCGGATCGCCACCGAGCTCTACCTCAAGCGCCTCGTCGTCGGCGGCCTCGAGCGCGTGTACGAGATCGGCAAGGATTTCCGCAACGAGAGCGTCTCGTACAAACACCAGCCGGAGTTCACGATGCTCGAGTGGTACGAGGCCTACGCGGACTACGAGGACACGATGGCGCGCATCGAGGCGCTCGTCGAGCGTGTCGCGCTCGAGGTGCTCGGGACGACGACGACGCGCTTTCGCGAGCAGGAGATCGACCTCGAGGCTCCGTGGTCGCGCATCCGCTTCGTGGAGGCGCTCGCGGCGGAGGGCCTGTGGACGCGCGACGACGCGGAGCTGCGCGCTGCGCTCGAGGCACGGGGGGTCGACACGGGCGCGGACCAGGACTGGCCGCAGCTCGTCGACCACGCGTTCTCCCACTTCGTCGAGCCCGCTCTCGTCGCGCCGACGATCGTCCACGACTACCCGATCGAGCTCTCCCCCTTCGCCCGGCTGACTGAGGGCGAACCGACGCTGACCGAGCGCTTCGAGTACTTCGCGGGCGGCATGGAGCTCGGGAACGCGTTCACCGAGATCAACGACGCGGAGGAGCAGCAGGCGCGCTTCGACGGCCAGTCCGAGCACTTCGCCGGCGAGCGCGGCGACCCGGACTACGTCGAGGCGCTCTCGTACGGGATGCCGCCGACGGGCGGCCTCGGGCTCGGCATCGACCGCCTGACGATGCTGCTCGCAGGGCGCGAGACGATCCGCGACGTGATCCTGTTCCCGGCGCTGCGCGGACGGTGACGGTGGACGTCGTCCTCCGGGCGCTGCGCGCGGACGAGGTCGAGCACGTGAGGTGGGCGCTCTTCGAGGCCGTCGCGTGGGACCCGGAGCGCGAGCTGCCGCCCTTCGAGCGCACGATCGAGCACCCTGAGCTCGCGCGCTACCACCGGGAGTGGGGTCGGGCGGGCGATCTCGGGGTGGTGGCGGAGCGCGGGGACGAGATCGTCGGCGTCGCGCTCGCACGGCTCTTCACCGAGGACGACCACGGCCACGGTTACGTCGACGACGACACCCCCGAGCTCGCGGTCGCCGTCGCCGACGGCGCGCGCGGGAACGGGCTCGGCACGCGGCTCCTGAACGAGCTCGCCGCCGCGGCGCGCGGTGCGGGCATCCGTCGGCTCAGCCTCAGCGTGGACTCGCAGAATCCGGCGCTCCGCCTGTACGAGCGGCTCGGCTACCGAGAGCTCGCGCGCGACGAGGACGGCGTGCGGATGGTGCTCGACCTGTAGGCGCTAGGCGGCCGCTTCGGCGCGGCTGCGCTCGTGCGCGATCACGTCGGCGAGGATGTCGTCGAGCGAGCGCGTCGGCGTCCACCCGATCGCCTCTCCGATCTTCTCGATCGACGGCTCGCGGTGGAGGACGTCCTCGATACCGAGGCCGTAGACCTCGGAGTGGGGGACGAACTCCAGCTCCGAGGACGAGCCCGTCAGCTCGAGCACGCGGTGGGCGAGGTCGATGATGCGGAGGCGCTCGGCGGAGCCCACGTTGAAGATCTCGCCGGAGATCTCGCGCGCCTCCATGAGCCCAAACACGGCCCGGATCGTGTCGCGCACGTGGCAGAACGACCGGGTCTGCATGCCATCGCCGTGGATCTCGAGCGGCTGTCCGGCGACCGCACGGCCGACGAAGCGGGGGATGACCATCCCGTACTGCCCCTGCTGGCGCGGCCCGACCGTGTTGAAGAACCTCGCAATGACGCAGTCGAGCCCGCGTTCCTGGTGGAACGCGAGGGCGAGGAACTCGTCCATCGCCTTCGAGTCCGCGTAGAGCCAACGCCGCTCGGTGACCGGGCCGTACACGCGGCGATCGCCCTCGCGCAGCGGGCGCTCCTCGCGGTGATCGCCGTACACCTCCGAGCTCGAGGCGATGAGCGCGCGCTTCCCGAACTTCGTGCAGTACTCGAGGACGGTCTCCGTACCCTGGACGTTCGTGACCATCGTGTGCACCGGCTGCTCGACGATCAGGCGCACGCCGACCGCGGCCGCCAGGTGGTAGACGACGTCGCACTTGTGGACGAGCTCGGAGACGACCGACGCGGACAGCACCGACTCGACGACGAGGTGGAACTCCGGGCGGTCGGTGAGGTGCGCGAGGTTGTCGATCGACCCGGTCGAGACGTCGTCCAGGGCCCACACCTCCCAGCCCTCGTCGAGCAGGAGCTCGGCCAGGTGCGAGCCGATGAAGCCGGCGCCGCCGGTAATGAGGGCATTCCTGCTCAGGACCGGGGAAGGGTACAGCGACCGGCGGGCGAACCTGCGCGTAAAGACCTGTCGCGAGACGCGTCGGCTACGATCAGGCGTACACCTTCGACCCGGAGCGCGGCAATCACGTGGCCTCCGGGACCGGGGAAGGAGGGTCGAAGGAGTTGTTCGAGCGATTCACGGAGAGAGCCAGGCAGGTCGTCGTCCTCGCCCAGGACGAGGCGAGAGCCCTCAAGCACAACTACATCGGCACGGAGCACATCCTGCTCGGCCTGCTCCGCGAGGAGGAGGGTCTCGCGGCCCGTGTCCTCGAGTCGCTCGACATCACCGTTGAGGAGGTCCGCGCCCAGGTCGCGCGCATCGTCGGCCAGGGCGACGAAGTGACTACCGGCCAGATCCCGTTCACGCCGCGCGCGAAGAAGGTCCTCGAGCTCGCGCTGCGCGAAGCCCTCTCGCTCGGGCACAACTACATCGGCACCGAGCACATCCTGCTCGGGCTCGTGCGCGAGAACGAGGGCGTCGCCGCGCGCATCCTGCTCGACTTCGACGCCGACGCGGAGAAGATCCGCAACGAGATCATCCGCATGCTCTCCGGCCCCGGCCGGCGGCAGGCGGGCGCCGGCGCCCCGGCCGGCGAGAAGACCAAGAGCTCGAAGCTGCTCGACCAGTTCGGCCGCAACTTCACGAAGCAGGCCGGCGAGGGCAAGCTCGACCCCGTCGTCGGACGCCAGACCGAGATCGAGCGGATCATGCAGATCCTCTCGCGGCGCCAGAAGAACAACCCGGTGCTCATCGGCGAGCCCGGCGTCGGCAAGACCGC
>DASSCD010000151.1:0-10839 GCA_035698005.1 Gaiellaceae bacterium
CCCCGCCGCGAGGAACATGTAGCCGATCTGCGACATCGTCGAGTAGGCGATCACGCGCTTGATGTCCCACTGCACGAGCGCGATCACCCCCGCCACGAGCAGCGTGATGGCGCCCAGGATCGCGGCCAGGTGCTGGACGTCGGGGGCTGCTTCGAAGATCGGGCTCGTGCGGACGAGGAGGTAGACACCGGCGGTGACCATCGTCGCCGCGTGGATCAGCGCGGAGACGGGGGTCGGGCCCTCCATCGCGTCGGGAAGCCAGGTGTGGAGCGGGATCTGGGCCGACTTCGCGACCGCGCCGCCGAGGAGTCCGAGCGCGACGAGGCTCACCATCGTCGAGGACAGCCCGTCGATCTGGTCGAACGCGGCGAAGTACTCGAGCGTCCCCGTCTCCCAGATGAGGAGGACGAGCGCGAGCGCGAAGGTCGCGTCCCCGATCGCGTTCATGACGAACGCCTTCTTCGCGGCCGCGACGGCCTCGGGACGCTGGTGCCAGAACCCGATCAGCAGGTACGACGCGAGGCCGACGAGCCCCCAGCCGACGAGCAGGAGGAGGAAGTTCCCGGCCTCGACGAGCATCAGCATCGCGAAGACGAAGAGCGACATGTACGCGAAGTACCGGCGCTCCTCGTCGTCGCCGGCCATGTACCCCATCGAGTACCAGACGATGAGCCCGCCGACCCCGGAGACGATCAGCATCATCACCGTCGAGAGCGGGTCGACGAGGACCTGGAAGCCGACCTCGAAGTCCCCGGCCGCGAGCCACGTGTACGCGGTCGAGACGACCTCGCGGTCGTCGGGGCTCGCCGCCCAGGTCGCGAAGAAGGCGACGACCGCGCCGCCGAAGGCGACGAAGGTCGTCAACGTCGAGATCCAGCCCGCGGTCCGGCGGGTAATCCGTCCGCCCGCGAGCGCGATCGCGAGCGTGCCGACGAGTGGCGAGAGCAAGCAGACCCACGCGCCGGCTTCCATCAGCCGCTGCCTGACGCCGCTCGCGGCACGGAGGTCTCCGGGCCCGTACTCCTCGTACTATGCCCTCCGGCCCTGCACCGCGAGCGGCGCCCGAGGAACACGGCTGACCAGCCCTTGTCCATCATCCGCGCAGGGCGCTCGCCTGGTCGACGTCGAGGGGCATGTCGCGGCGGGCCATGGCGACGATGAGCCCGAGGCCGATCGCGACCTCGGCGGCGGCGACGGCCATCACCGCGAGCGCGAAGACCTGGCCGTCGAGCGTGCCCTGCTGGCGCGCGAACGCGATCAGCGTGAGGCTGCCCGCGTTCAGCATGATCTCGAGCGAGAGGAGCACGATCAGCGGGCTACGCCTGAGCATGACCCCGAGCGCGCCGACGCCGAAGAGCAGCGCCGCGACGATCAGGTACCAGCCGACGCCGGGCCCGCTCACGGGGTGCCCCGCTCCTTTTCGGAGCCGAGCACGACGCCGCCGACGGCGGCGACGAGCAGGACGATCGACGTGATCTCGAACGCGAGCAGGTGGTCGGTGAGGAAGAGCTCGCCGATCTCGGCAGGGCTCCCGAACGAGTCTGAGACTTCGGCCGGGTCTCGCAGCGAGTCGCCCCACGCGAGCCCGAGCACGACGACGACCTCGACGAGCAGCGCGACGGCCGCGATGACCGCGGCGGTCCGCAGCAGTGGGGGCCCGCCCGCCCAGGGTGCGTCCGCCCGCCCGCCGAGGTAGGCGACGACGAAGAGGAACATGACCATGACCGCGCCGGCGTACACGAGCACCTGCGCGGCAGCGAGGAACTCCGCGGACAGCAGGAGGTAGAGGACCGCGAGCGAGGCGAGGTTCCCGATCAGCGCGAGCGCGGAGTAGAACGGGTTCGTGAGGCTGACGACGGCGACGCCGGTCGCGAGGCACCCGCCTGCCGCCAGGAACCACACGATCCAGACGAGGACGTTCCCCATTACTCGTCGCAGAGCGGCATTCGCTCGCGCGAATCCCCCTCGCTCCAAACCCCTGACGACGTCCGCTTCGCGGCCGCTCTGTGGACGGTGCTCTCGGCCATCTACTAGCTGCGCTCCTTGTAGACCGGCTCGGGGGTGTCGAAGCGGTCGCGGTCGGCGACCGGGACGCGCTTGATCGGCTCGGCGAGGAGCATGTCCTTCGTGTAGATCAGGTCGTCGCGCGAGTACTCGGAGATCTCGAACTCGTTGCCGAGCGTGATCGCGTCGAAGGGGCAGGCCAGCTCGCAGTAGCCGCAGAAGATGCAGCGGCTCATGTTGATCTCGTAGATGCGGGCGTAGCGCTCACCGGGCGAGACGCGGTTGTCGGCCGTGTTCTCCTCCGCTACGACGCGGATGCAGTCGGCCGGACAGGCAGCGGCGCAGAGCGAGCAGCCGACGCACTTCTCGAGGCCGTTCTCGTGCCGGTGCAGCCGGTGGCGCCCGCGGAAGCGCGGGTACACCGGCCGCTTGTACTCGGGGTACTGCTGCGTGATCGGCTTGCGGAAGATCTGCCGGAACGTGACCGCGAAGCCCTTGAGGCTGTCGAGCGGCTGCGGCATCTAGAAGGCCACCACGAGGATCGCCGTCACGAGCGCGTTCACGGTTGCGACGGGGAGCAGGACCTTCCAGCCGAAGCGCATCAGCTGGTCGTAGCGGAGGCGCGGGAGCGTCGTCCGCATCCAGATGAAGACGTACAGGAGCACGACGAGCTTCGCGAGGAACCAGATGGGCGCCAGCCAGCTCGGCCCGTCCCAGCCCGGGCCATGCCAGCCGCCGAGGAAGAGCGTCACGCAGAGGCCGGAAAGCGTGATCAGATTGATGTACTCGGACATCGTGTACAGCCCGAAGCGCATCCCCCCGTACTCGGTGTGGTACCCGGCGACGAGCTCCTGCTCGGCCTCCGGTAGGTCGAAGGGCGCCCTGGCGGTCTCGGCGGTGCCGGCGAGGAGGAAGACGACGAGCCCGACGATCTGCGGCACCGCGTACCAGAGCGCATCCCCCTGCGCCGCGACGATCTCCGTCAGCGAGAGCGACCCGGCCATGATCACGACGCCGAGGACGGAGAGTGCGAGCGCGACCTCGTACGAGACGAGCTGCGCGCAGGTGCGCATCGAGCCGAGCAGGGCGTACTTCGAGTCCGAGGCCCAGCCGCCGACGATGAACCCGTAGACGCCGAGCGAGCCGATCGCGAAGACGAGGATCAGCGCGATGTCGACGTCGGCGACCTGGCCGGGGATGTAGACGCCGCCGACGTCCCAGCCCGGCCCGAAGGGGATCACGGAGAAGGTCGTCAGCGCCGTGAAGGCGGCGAGGAAGGGCCCCAGCAGGTAGAGCCAGTCGATCGCCGCCGCCGGGAAGAAGCTCTCCTTGTGCAGCAGCTTCAGCAGGTCCGCGATCGGCTGCAGCAGCCCGAACGGGCCGACGCGGTTCGGGCCGAAGCGGAGCTGCATCCGGGCCATGACCTTGCGCTCGGCGAGCGTGAGGTACGCGAAGGCGCCCATGACGAGGTTGATGATCACGAAGGCCTGGATGAGGCTCACCCACCACTCGGGGGTCACGACGCCTTCACCACCTCGACGGTCGCGTGGAGCTCGCCCGCGTGCTCGCCGGCGACGCGGGCGACGCCCTCGACCAGCTTCCGGCTGACCCGGGCGCGGAGCTCGACCGAGGTGCCGTTCGAGCGCACGAGCACGGTGTCCCCGGAGGCGATCCCGCGCCGCTCGGCGTCCGCCGGGGAGAGCTCGACCTCGCGCTCGGGACGCTGGAACCGGAGCTCCGGGACGCGCTCGACGGCCGGCCCGGAGAAGAGCGCGGAGTAGCGCTGGAGCCGGAGCTCGCCGACGAAGGGCTCCTCCGTCGCCGGCGGGGGCGCGGGCACCTCGGTCGTCGCGGGCGCGGGAGGCTCGTACCCGTGCCGTGCGGGGAGCGGCGCCTGGAGGCCGAGGCCTTCGAGCGGGAGGTCGCGGTAGAGGCGCTCGGCCAGCTCTTCGTAGACACCGGCGGAGTCGGGGGCAAGGGAGACGCCGAACCGCGCGCCAAGCTTGGAGAGCCAGGCGAGCTCGTCCGGGCAGGGCGGCAGGACCGTGCGCCGCAGGCGCTGGAGCCTGCCCTCCAGGTTCATCGTCGTCCCGTCGCGCTCGAGTGACGCCGTCGCGGGGAGGACGAGGTCGGCCCAGCCCCCAGCGAGCTCGTGGAACATCGTGATCACGACGACGCGCTCGGCCTCCTCGGCGAGTGCGCGGACGCTGGGGTCGGCGGCCGCCTCGTCGCCCGAGACGACGAGAAGCCGAATCGGTGCCGGTCCTGCCTCGTCGGCGTCGGCGGCGGCCGACCACGCAGCTGCCACCGCGCGTGCGTTCGGGGTCGAGGGCAGGTGGAAGGCGCCGCAGCCCGGCCTCTCGGCGAAGCCGAGCTCGTGTGCGAGCTCGGCGATCCGGGCGCCGCCCCCGCCTCCGGGCCCGGACCAGACGAGCACCGCTCGCTCGGCCGCGCGCAGGCGCTTCCCGAGCTTGCTGCCGCGCGCGCCGAGCTCGCCACAGAGCGCGGCGCCGCCGCCCGGCTGCGTCTGCACGTCGCCGGTCGGTGAGCAGGTGACGACGTCCGCGCCGCGCCGCGCGGCCTCCTTGATCCAGAGGTCGACGATCGGCGCTCGCTCGACGACCGGGTCGTCGCCGACGACCACCACGAGCTCGGCCGCGGCGATCGCGGAAAGCGGCAGGCGGAACGCATCCAGCGCGTCCGAGGTGGCCTCCGGCAACACCGCGGAGTGCGCGCCGAGGCCGCTTCGCAGCACGCGCCCGAGCGCGTAGGCGAGCTCCGTCGTCTCGGAGCCCGAGAGCGCCGTCACGACTGCCGTGCCGGCCTCGCGCATGAGCTCCTCGGCCGCGTCGAGCGCCTCGTCCCAGGTGATCTCGCGGAGTCCCTCCGGGCCGCGCCGGAGCGGCGTCGTCACCCGGTCCCGCGCGCGCAGGTGCGGGTACGTGAAGCGCCCCTTGTCGCACAGCCAGCCGCGGTCGATCTCCGGGTGGTTCCGGGAGAGGATGCGCTTCACCTTCCCCTCGCGGATCGTCGCCGACACGTTGCAGCCGACCGCGCAGCCCGTGCACACCGTCGGCACGTTCTGGATGTCCCACGGCCGGCCCTCGAAGCGGTACAGCGTCGAGGTCAGCGCGCCGACCGGGCACAGCTCGATGACGTTGCCGGAGAACGGCGAGCGGTACGGCTCGTCCTCGAACGTCGCGATCAGCGACCGCGCACCGCGGTTCACCGCGACGAGGAGCCCGTCCTCGGACACCTCCTCGGAGAAGCGCGTGCACCGGTAGCAGAGGATGCAGCGCTCGCGGTCGAGCGCGATCAGCGGCGAGACCGGGATCGGCTTGTCGAAGGTCAGCTTCGGGAAGGTCATGCGCGTCTTCCCCGGTCCGTAGCGGAACGTCAGGTCCTGGAGCGGGCACTCGCCGCCCTTGTCGCAGACCGGGCAGTCGAGCGGGTGGTTCACGAGGATGAACTCGAGCGTCGACTCCTGCCCGTCGGCCGCCTTCTCCGAGGTCGCAGCGGTGCGGATGACCATGCCCTCCTGCACCGTCAGCGTGCAGCCTGCCTGCAGCTTCGGGATCCCCTCGATCTCGACGAGGCACATGCGGCACGCGCCGACGGGCGGCCCGAGTCGGGGCTCGTAGCAGAACACCGGGATCTCGACCCCCGCTGCCTGCGCCGCCTCCACGAGGCCCGTGCCGGCAGGGACCTGCACCGCGCGGTCGTCCACCGTCAGCGAGACGAGCTCAGCCACCGACGATCTCCGGGACGGGATGTGCGTGCTGCGCGATCGGAGCGACGATCCCCTCGATCGAGCTGTCGCCGGCGAACGGGCACGCCGCGCCCGTCACGTGCGCCTCGAACTCCGCGCGGTACTTGCGGAGGTAGCTGGACACCGGGTACACCGCGAAGTCGCCGAGCGCGCAGAGCGAACGTCCGAGCATGCGGTCGCAGACGTTCTCGAGCAGCTCGAGATCAGTACGCGCCGCCTCCCCGTCCTCGATCTTCGTCAGCAGCTGGACGAGCCAGCGGGTCCCGACCCGGCACGGGGTGCACTTCCCGCACGACTCGTGCATGTAGAACTGCGCCGCTCGCAACGCGAGCTGCACCATGCAGCAGCGGTCGTCGACGACGATGATCGCCGCGGAGCCGAAGAACGAGCCCGCCGCCTGGATCGAGTCGTAGTCCATCGGCGTGTCGATCTCGTCGGGGGTCAGCACGGGTACGGACGAGCCGCCCGGGATCACGGCCTTCAGCTCGCGGCCGTGCGCGACCCCGCCTCCGATGTCGTAGATCAGCTCGCGAATCGTCGTCCCGAGTGGTCGCTCGTAGTTCCCCGGCTGCGCGACGTTGCCGGACAGCGAGAAGACCGCGGTGCCCGGGGCGGACGGCACGCCGATCTTCGAGAACGCCTCCGCGCCGAGCTCGAGCACCTTCGGCACGAGCGCGATCGTGCTGACGTTGTTGATCTGCGTCGGCGCGTTGTAGAGCCCGGTGACGGGCGGGAAGGGCGGCCGCGGCCGAGGCTGGCCCCGCGAGCCCTCGAGCGACTCGAGCAGCGCCGTCTCCTCGCCGCAGATGTACGCGCCCGCGCCCCGGTGCAGCACGATCGTGACCCCGCCCAAGAGACCTGCCCGGCGGGTCTCCTCGAGGGCCGCGCGCATGACCTCGAACTCGTGCAGGTACTCGCCCCGGATGTAGATGAACACACTCGTGGAGCCGATGCCGTGCGCGGTGATAAGGCAGCCCTCGATCAGGCGGTGCGGGGTGAAGCGCATCACGTCGCGGTCCTTGAACGCGCCCGGCTCCGACTCGTCCGCATTGACGACGAGGTAGACGGGCTTCCCGGTGTCCTTCGCGAGCAGTGAGGCCTTGCGGCCCATCGGGAACCCGGCTCCGCCGCGGCCGCGCACGGTTGCCGCGGTGACCTCGTCCATCACCGCCTGGGGCTCGAGCGCGCGCGCCCTCGCGAGCGCGTCGTAGCCGCCCACGGCGCGGTACTCGTCGAGGCGGGTGAGGTCGTGGTCCTCGGTCCCGGCGGTCAGGAGGAGCGGGTTACTCGCCACGGAGCCTCCCGACGAGCTCGCCGACGTCCTCGGGGCGCACGGGCTCGTGGTAGACGTGGTCGACGACGACGACCGGCGCGCGGCCGCAGCCGCCCGCGCACTCGATCGCCCGCAGCGTGAAGCCGCCGTCCGCCGTCGTCCCGCCCGGATGGACGCCGAGCTCGCTCGCGAACGCGTCGAGGACCGCCTGCGCCCCGGCGAGCGCGCACGAGAGGTTCGTGCACACCTCGACCAGGTGCTCGCCGACCGGCTCGAGGTGGTACATGTCGTAGAAGGACGCGATCGAGTGGCAGTAGGCAGGTGTGACGTCGAGCGCGTCGGCGACCTCGCGGAACGACTCGGGCGGGAGCCAGCCGCCGTGTTCGGCCTGCGCGATCCGCAGTGCGTCCATGACCGCCGAGCGGCTGCGCGGGTAGCGCGTGCGGATCCGCTGGATCTCCGCGACGGCCTCGGGCCTCACCGGTCGGTGTCCCCCATGATGAAGTCGAGCGAGGCGGCGACCGCGACCATGTCGGCGACGAGCGAGCCCTGGACGACCGTCGCCGTCGCCTGCAGCGCGGCGAAGCTGGGCGCGCGGAACTTCACGCGCCAGGGGCGCGCCCCGCCGTCGGAGACGACGTAGCACCCGGCCTCGCCACGGGGCGACTCGATGACGACGTAGACCTCGCCCTCGGGGACGCGGTAGCCCTCGGTGACGATCTTGAAGTGGTAGATCAGCGACTCCATCGAGGTGTGGAGCTCGTGGCGCGGCGGAAGCACGACCTTGCGGTCGTCGGCGATCCACGGCTCGCCGTCCATCTCGTCGAGCCGGTCGCAGCACTGCAGGACGATGCGCACGGACTCGCGCATCTCGTCCATGTGGACCTTGTAGCGGTCGTAGACGTCCCCGTTCGAGTAGACCGGCACGTCGAAGTCGACCTCGTCGTAGGCGAGGTACGGCATGTTCTTGCGCAGGTCCCAGTCGACCCCGGAGGCGCGGAGCACGGGGCCCGACTGCCCGAGCGCGAGCGCGTCCTCGGCGGAGAGCAGGCCGATCCCCTTCGTCCGCTCCAGCCAGATCTTCTGCTTGTCGAGGATCGCCTCGTACTCGTCGACCGACCCCGGCATCGTGTCGCAGAACCTGCGCACCTCGTCGGTGAACCCAGGCGGGAGGTCCTCGGCGAGCCCACCGGCCTGCACGTAACGCGTGTGGAATCTCGTTCCGCCTGCGAGCTCGAAGAGGTCGAGCACCTCGTCGCGGTCGTCGAACGCGTACCAGAACATCGAGATCGCGCCGACCTCGAGGGCGGACGTCCCGAGCCACACGAGGTGCGAGTGGATCCGGTTCAGCTCCGCGAGCGCCATCCGCGCCCAGGTCGCGCGCCTGGGCACCTCGAGGCCGAGGAGCTTCTCGATCGCGAGCACGTACTCGAGCTCGTTCGCGTGGAACCCGAGGTAGTCGATCCGGGCCGGGTAGGTCACGGACTTCCACCACGACTTCTCCTCCATCGTCTTCTCGAAGCCGGTGTGGAGGTAGCCGATGACCGCCTCCAGACCCGCGATCGCCTCGCCGTCGAGGTCGACGATCAGGCGCAGGACGCCGTGGGTCGAGGGGTGATTGGGCCCGAAGTTGACCCGCAGGATGTCCTCGACGTCGTGCTTGTCCGGATCGACCCGGAGGATCGTCGGCACCGGCTGCGGGATGCGCGACCCCTCGTAGATGCGGGCGGACGGGACGACGGCCACTTTCCTAGTCCTCGCCCGAGAAGCGCACCGGCTCGCCGCCGAGCGGGTAGTCCTTGCGGAGCGGGTGGCCCTCCCAGTCGTCGGGCATGAGGATGCGCACGAGGTTCGGGTGGCCGTCGAAGCGCACGCCGTACATGTCCCAGGCCTCGCGCTCGAACCAGTCCGCCGCCGGCCAGACGGGCACGATCGTCGAGACGGACTCGCCGTCGTCGAGCCAGACCTGGACGCGGACGCGGGCGGGGTCGTCGCCGACGCGGAGCAGGTGGTACGAGACCGAGAACCGCTTCGGCTTCGGGGCCGGCACGTGCGCGAGCCCCTGCGAGCCAGGCTCGTGGAGGTCGCGGCCCGCCGTCGTCCCGATGTACCCCGCGACGCCCTGCTCGCCCCAGCCGAGGTAGTCCGTCGCCGCGAGGTCGCTCAGGAGGTTGAACCCCTCCTCGTCGCGCAGGTGCGCGCACGCCTCGACGATGCGGGCCGGGTCGACGACGAGCGTCGTCTCCCCGAACGCGTCGCGCGTCTCGACGAGGCCGGGGACTCCTTCGTAGCTCACTCTGCCACCCCGCGGATCTCGTACGCGGGTGGGACGCCGGCCCGGATCTTCTCGTGCAGGCGGACGATGCCCTCGATCAGCGCCTCCGGCCGCGGGGGGCAGCCCGGCACGTGGATGTCGACGGGGATGATCTTGTCGACGCCTTGGAGGATCGTGTAGTTGTTGAACATCCCGCCGGAGCTCGCGCACGCTCCCATGGCGATGACCCACTTCGGCTCGAGCATCTGGTCGTAGACCTGTCGGATCGCGGGCGCCATCTTGTGGGTCACGCGGCCGGAGACGATGAGCAGGTCGGCCTGGCGCGGGGACGAGGAGAAGCGCTCCATCCCGAAGCGCGCGATGTCGTAGCGGGACGAGACGATCGACATCATCTCGATCGCGCAGCACGCGAGGCCGAACGTGTCGGGCCAGACGGAGCCGGACCGCGCCCACGCGACGGCCTTCCCGACCGTGGTCAGCAGGAGGGCGTCCTCGATCTCCGCGACCTCGCGCTCGAAGACTCCGGGGCCGCGCTCGGGCCAGAGGACGCGCTCGGACTGCAGGCCGGCCTGCGCGAGCGGGCGGTCGCTGACGAGCGGCAGGCGGCGCTTCAGTGCCAGTTGAGGGCGCCCTTCCGCCAGACGTACACGTAGGCCACCGCGAGGATGGCGACGAACACGAGGAGCTCCACGACGCCGAACCAGCCGAGGACCTCGAGCTGGACGGCGAGCGGGTACAGGAACACGATCTCGATGTCGAAGAGGATGAACAGGATGGCCGTGAGGTAGAAGCTCACGGTGAACCGGCGCTCGCGGCTCGGCGCGCCCTCCGAGACACCCGACTCGAACGGCAGCAGCCGCTGGCTCGTGCGGGACACCGGCCGCTGCGGGAGGCGGAACGAGAGGAGCAGCATCGACGCCGGGATCGCCGCCGCGAAGACTGCGTAGAACAGGAAGGGCAGCCAGTTCGTGAGCACGGTTCCCCCCGGCGTGGACCTCGGTCGTCTCCGTTTCCGCGCGAAACCTACCACTCCCCTCCCGGGGCGCACGAAGGGATCCGAAACCCCACGCGGAATGCGCGATACGAGTGTCACAAACTCCGACTGGCAGCAGCGACCCCGTCCGCTACCATGAGCCCATGGCCACCGTCGAGCACCCCACCGAGACGCTGATCACGCTGACCCCCGTCGCGGCCGCGAAGGTGCGGGAGCTGCTCGCGGAGGAGGCGGACGGCGAGACCCTCGTCCTGCGCGTGGCGATCCAGGGCGGCGGGTGCTCCGGTTTTCAGTACGGCCTGGGGTTCGACTCCGGCGCAGCCGAGGGCGACCTCGAGCTGACCCTCGAGGGCGTACCCGTGGTCATCGACCCGTTCAGCGCTCCCTACCTGGCCGGCACGACCATCGACTTCCTGAACACGATCCAGGAGTCGGGCTTCAAGATCGACAACCCGAACGCCGTCTCCTCGTGTGGCTGCGGCCACTCCTTCCAGGTGGAGGACGAGGAGGAGCTGCCCGAGGGA
>DASSCD010000152.1:0-3031 GCA_035698005.1 Gaiellaceae bacterium
GGTGGGCAAGTACACGACGGCGCACGACATGACCGCGCTCTGGCGCGCGCTCTGGCTCGCGACCGAGAACCGCGGCCCCCTGCGCCGCGCGCAGCCCGGCCTGACCCGCGCAGACGCCCGCTACCTCCTCTGGCTCACCGCACACGTACGGGACGTCCCCAAGCTCGACCGCCGGGTGGCCCACTCCCGCGACGTCGCCGTCCTGCACAAGGCGGGGTGGATCTCGACGGCGCGCCACGACACCGGCCTCGTGTTCTGGCGCGGCGGCGTGTTCGTCGCGGGCGTCATGACCTGGAACGGGAACGGCGTGGGCCGGTCCTCGGACGTCCTTGCGGGCCGCGTCGCCGAGCTTGCGCTCGCGCGCTTCCGGGCGCTCGCACGGCGTGGCGGATGACGTAGTAGCTACACTTTTCGAACTAACTACCCGAAACGTACGAAAGCGAGGATCGTGAGCGCGAACGAGAGCCCAACCCGCCTGTTGCTCGTCCCCCTCGACGACATCGTCGTCTTCCCCAACATGAACGTGACCCTCACCGTCGACGTCGGCGACGAGGAGCGCGTGCTGCTCGTCCCCAAGCACGAGGGCGAGTACGCGAAGGTCGGCACCGTCGCGGAGGTGACCGATCGCATGCGGCTGCCGGGCGGCGGCCGCGCGGTGGCCCTGAACGGCCTCCACCGCGGCATCGGCGGCGCTGCGTCGACCGACTCGCAGGGACGCCTCTTCGTCGACGTCGAGGAAAGGCCGGACGACGAGACGGTCGACGGCCGGATCCGCGAGCTGGAGCGCGAGTACCGCGCCGTCGTCGAGACCATCCTCGAGCTGCGCGGCGACGACGGCCGCATCGCCGCGTTCGTGCGCTCGATCTCGGAGCCCGGCGCGCTCGCCGATACCTCGGGCTACTCGCCCGACCTCACCTTCGAGCAGAAGGTGCGGCTCCTGGAGACGGTCGACGTCCGCGAGCGGCTCGAGCTCGCACTCGAGCTCCAGCGCGAGCGCCTCGCCTTGATGCAGGTGCGCCAGCGCATCCAGGAGGACGTCGAGTCCGGTGTCGAGAAGCAGCAGCGCGAGTACATCCTGCGCCGGCAGCTCGACTCGATCCGCAAGGAGCTCGGCGAGGACGAGGCGTCCGTCGTCGAGGAGTACCGCGCGAAGATCGCCGACGCGGAGATGCCCGAGGCCGTGGCCGAGCAGGCCGAGAGCGAGCTCTCGCGGCTCGAGCGCATGGGCGAGCAGTCGCCCGAGGCCTCCGTCATCCGCAACTACCTCGACTGGCTGCTCGCGGTGCCGTGGAACGCGCGCTCCGAGGAGCGGCTCGACCCGAAGCACACGCGCGAGGTGCTCGAGGCCGACCACGCCGGTCTCGACGACGTCAAGGACCGCATCGTCGAGTACATCGCGGTCGCGAAGCTCCGCAAGGAGCGTGGGGTTGAGGACGACCGCCGCTCGGGCGCGATCCTGACCCTGATCGGGCCGCCCGGCACCGGCAAGACCTCGATCGGCGAGTCGATCGCCCGCGCGACCGGGCGCGAGTTCGTGCGCATGTCCCTCGGCGGGATCCGCGACGAGGCGGAGATCCGCGGGCACCGGCGGACGTACATCGGTGCCCTCCCGGGCCGGCTCGTCCGCGCGCTCCGCGACGCCGGGACGATGAACCCGGTGATCATGCTCGACGAGGTCGACAAGGTCGGCGCCGACTGGCGTGGCGACCCCAGCTCGGCCCTGCTCGAAGTGCTCGATCCCGCGCAGAACCACTCGTTCCGCGACCACTACCTCGACGTGGAGCTCGATCTCTCGGAGGTCTTCTTCATCGCGACCGGGAACATGGCCGAGACCATCCCCGGGCCGCTCCTCGACCGCATGGAGGTCATCCGCTTCGACGGCTACACGACCGACGAGAAGGTCGCGATCGCGCGCGGCTACCTGTGGCCGCGCCAGCGGGAGCGGAACGGGCTGCGCGAGGACGAGGTCTCGATCTCCGATGACGCCATCGAGCTCGCCGTCACCGAGTACCCGCGCGAGGCCGGCGTCCGCCAGCTCGAGCGGGAGCTCGGGACGGTGCTGCGGAAGACCGCGACGAAGATCGCGTCCGACGAGGTCGAGCCGCCGGTCGAGATCGACCCCGCAGCCGTGCGCGAAGCCCTCGGCCGGCAGAAGTTCTACCGCGAGGTCGCCGAGCGGACCGCGGTGCCAGGCGTCGCGACGGGCCTCGCCGCGACGGCCACGGGCGGCGACGTCCTCTTCATCGAGGCGACCTCGCACAAGGACGGGGACAAGCTCGTCCTCACTGGACAGCTCGGCGACGTGATGAAGGAGTCCGCACAGATCGCGCTCTCGGCCGTGCGCGCGCACGCGGCCGAGCTCGGGATCGACGAGGACGCCTTCGAGGGCCGTGCCTTCCACGTGCACGTCCCCGCGGGGGCGATCCCGAAGGACGGGCCGAGCGCGGGCATCACGATGGCGACCGCGATCGCATCGCTCCTCACCGACCGGCCCGTGAAGCACACGGTTGGGATGACCGGCGAGATCACGCTCCAGGGCCGGGTGCTGCCGATCGGCGGGCTCAAGCAGAAGGTCCTCGCCGCGCACGCGGCCGGGATCACGGACATCATCATCCCGGAGCGGAACCGCTCCGACCTCGCGGACATCCCGGACAAGGTGCAGGAGGACGTCACCTTCCACCCGGTCATGTCGATCGACGAGGTGCTCGGCCTGGCCCTGGAGCGGAAGCCGGTGTCGTCCAATGTGGCGGTGTAAGGCTGACCCGGTTCCCGAGGAGGTCCGCCGCGTGGCGGGCCTCCTCGAGCGGCGTTACGCCGTCTCGATCCTGTTCGCCTCGCACCAGGGATGCACCCGCTTCACGGAGTTCCGCCGGGCGCTCGGAGAGATCCCGCCCGGGACCCTCGCGCAGCGCCTCGTCGAGCTCGAGGAGGGCGGCGTCTTCCGCCGCGAGGTGCGGGACGCCCGGCCGCCGCGGGTCGAGTACGTGCTGACGACCGAGGGAGAGCGCCTGGGCGCGATCCTCGACGCGCT
>DASSCD010000153.1:0-3256 GCA_035698005.1 Gaiellaceae bacterium
GTCGCGGGCGAGGCGGGGGTGCCCTTCTTCTCGATCTCGGGCTCCGACTTCGTCGAGATGTTCGTCGGCGTCGGCGCCTCGCGCGTGCGCGACCTCTTCGAGCAGGCGAAGCAGGCTTCGCCGTGCATCATCTTCATGGACGAGATCGACGCCGTCGGCCGGCACCGCGGCGCGGGCCTCGGAGGCGGCCACGACGAGCGCGAGCAGACCCTGAACCAGCTCCTCGTCGAGATGGACGGCTTCGAGATGAAGGACAACATCATCCTCATCGCCGCCACCAACCGGCCGGACATCCTCGACCCGGCTCTCCTCCGCCCGGGCCGCTTCGACCGCCAGATCGTCGTCGACCGCCCCGATCGCAACGGCCGCAAGAAGATCCTCGAGGTGCACTCGCGCGGCAAGCCGCTCGGGCGCGAGATCGATCTGGACACGCTCGCCGCAGGCACGCCCGGCTTCACCGGCGCCGACCTCTCGAACCTCATCAACGAGGCCGCCCTCCTCGCCGCCCGCCGCGGCAAGAAGATGATCCAGCAGGAGGAGCTGGAGGAGGGGATCATGCGCGTGATCGCCGGCCCCGAGAAGAAGGCGCGCCTGCTCTCGGAGAAGGAGCGCAAGATCACCGCCTACCACGAGATGGGGCACGCGCTCGTCGGCCACTACCTCGAGAACACGAACCCGGTGCACAAGATCACGATCGTCTCGCGCGGCCAGGCGCTCGGCCTCACGATCTCGCTCCCGACCGAGGACCGCTACCTGACGACGAAGTCGGCGCTGATGGACGAGCTGGCGATGACGCTCGGCGGGCGCGCCGCGGAGGAGCTCGTCTTCCACGAGATCACGACCGGCGCCGCGAACGACCTGGAGAAGGTGACCGCGACCTCGAAGCAGATGGTCATGCGCTTCGGGATGAGCGAGAAGCTCGGCCCGCGCGTCCTCGGCCGTAACCACGACATGCCCTTCCTCGGCCGCGACATGGGCTCCGAGCCCGACTACTCGGACGAGGTGGCCAAGGAGATCGACGACGAGATCCGGCGCGTGATCGAGGAGGCGCATGCGTCCGCGACCGCGGTCCTCCGCGCGCACATGGACGAGCTACACCGCCTGTCCGCGATCCTGATCGAGCGCGAGACGATCGACAAGGACCAGTTCGAGCGCCTCCTTGCGGGCGAGGCCGAGGAGTCGGTCTTCCCGGCCGAGGAGCCCGTGCTGGAGCCCGAGCCCGAGGGCGAGGCGGAGCGCAAGCCGAAGCTGAAGCCGCAGCCCCGGCCTCTCCCCGGCGCGGCGATGCAGCCTCCGCCGCCGGACCCCGCCGCGGGTTGACGCCCCGGCTCAGGCCGGGCGGCGCGCGACGAGCACGAGCAGGAGCAGCGCGCTCGCGGCCGCGACTGCGCCCAGAAGATCGACGGCGAGCCCCCGCGTGCGCGCAACGTCGGCGACGGCGAGGAGCACGGCGCCGACGAACAGGCCCGCGAGCGCGAGCGCGACGACGACCGCGAGGTGCCGGAGCTGCTCGCGAGCCTCCGTTCGCACGTTCTGCCGCTCCTCGAGCGACCAGTAGGCGAGCTCGGCCGCGAGGAGCAGCCCGGCGGCGAGCAGTGGCGCGCGCGTGGCGAGCTCGGGGTCGTCGAGCGCGAGGTGGACGGCGTATGCGGACCCGATGAGCACGACCGAGGCCGCGACGAGCGAGCTCCAGCCGAGCACGACGGCGGCCACGAGCGCGATCACGCCGACCGCGACCAGGCGCACACCGACGACGAGCGCGTCGTCCCCTGCCTCCAGCAGCGCGAGGGCCGATACGCCCGCGGCGCACGCGACCGACCCGGCCCCGGCGGCTAGACGCGTGCGATTCTGGCGCGGCGCCGGTATGTCCTCACCCCCTCGAGCGCGGCGTCGAGCTCCACGTCCTCTCCCCAGCGCGCGACCGGGATGCCGAGCCGGGCGAGTTTCGAGCGGAGCGCCTCCCGGTCGAGGAGCCACAGCCGGTACGCGAGGCCGCCGACCTCGCCGGGCGCGGGCTCGACGAGTCGAACCGGGTCGACCTCGATCACGGCGACGTCGAACCCGCGTGCTCGCAGGTCGGCGATCGTCGCGACGTACCGTTCGTCGAGGAGCGGCGTCACTCCGAGGACGAGCGCCTTCGGCGGCAGGATGCGCGCCGGGATCACGTTCACGTCGCGCCACGTGTAGGTCGGCTCGACCCCGGTCTCGAGCAGCGTCTCGACGAGACGGAAGCGCTGCGCGAGCCCCATCCCCGGCTGCAGCCAGCGGAGGATCCCGCCGAAGGTGACGAGGCCGACGCGGTCGCGCCGCTCGAGATATCGGGACGCGAGCGTGCCCGTCGCCCGGACGGCGTCGTCCAGGGTGCTGCGGCCGCCGTGCCGAACGTCGGCGAAGCTGTCGACGAAGAGGACGACGTCGGTGTTCCGCTCCGGGTGCTGCTCGTTCACGACGAAGCCCTGGCGACGGGCGGAGGCCCGCCAGTTGATCGAGCGCAGCCGGTCACCGGGGACGTATTCGCGGAGGTCCGCGTACTCGATCCCGTCGCCCTTCACCCGCGCGACCTCGCTGCCGGTGAAGACCTGCGTCTCGCGCGGCGGGAGGATCCGTTCGAACGACTCGGCACGCGGGTACGCCTTGAGGCGCGTCGTGCGGCGGACCGTCCGCTCCCAGGACACGATCCGCACGGGGTCCCGCGCGCGCAGCTCGAGCGCCCCGACGTCGTAGAGCCCCCAGCGGCGGCAGCGGAGAGTGACCGGCAGCGTGCGTTCGTCCGCGGCGCGAAGCCTGAGCGCGAGCGCGTCCGCGCCGTCGACGGGCTCGACGCCTTCGGGGAGGGCGAGCAGGAGCTCGAGGCGGTCGACGGCGGTCTCGGCACGCACCTCCAGTGAGGCGCCGAACGGCTCGTCCTCGACCACACGGTCGGTCTCGAGGACGAGGGAGGCGTCGATGCGCGGCTCGGGGCCCGGCCGGAGCCCGAAAGCGAGGACGAGGGCGAACGGGGCCGCGAGGACGGTGAGCTCGGGACGTCTCAGCGCGAGCGCGGCGACGAGCCCGACGGAGACGACGACCGCGTACCCCTCGAGCCGGGGGCCGCCGCGACGCCTCATCTCGGCGCGGCGACGTCCTCGGCCCTGGGCGTCGGCACGGTCTCGAGGACCTCGCGGACGACGTCCTCGGCGGAGATCTTCTGCACCCAGAGCTCGGGCCGGAGCACGAGTCGGTGCGCGAGCGCCGCCACCGCGACGCCCTTGACGTC
>DASSCD010000154.1:0-8474 GCA_035698005.1 Gaiellaceae bacterium
GCGTCGCCGACCGCCATCCGCACGACCGAGATCGGCGCGTGCACGCCGCCGAAGGGGACGACGCCCGGAATGCGGCGGCCCGTACGGACGATCACCTTCCCGCCGATTTCCTCGCGCAGGATGCGGTTCGGCGAGCCGACGTCCCCCTTCGTCTCGGGGGTCACCGTGGCCGCCTTCAGCCCGTACCCGTGCTCACGGATCGACGCAGCCGCCTCGTAGACGACCGCGTTGTCCGTCGCCCGTCGGTGCTCGAGCGAGAGGTCGAAGCGCGGGAACTCCAGCTCGCTGCCGACGACCTCTGGCACGAGCACGCGGAGCGCCTCCTCGAGCAGCTCCTGTCCGGTCTGGTCGCCCTCGAGGACGACGATCGTGCGCATGGCGGGGATCCTATGCAAGAGAAAACCTGCGCGTCATTCCACTTGCACTTTCCGAAATCATTTTCTAGTGTTCTGTTCCCCCAACTGCTCCAACATCAGGAGGAATTGATGGCGAGAAAGACGATCCTCGTGTGCGACAACTGCGGCAAGGAAGTGGACGAGGGCAAGGGCGCGGTGATGCGCGTCAACTACACCGATGCTCGACGGCGCTCGAAGCAGGCAGACCTATGCGACGGATGCGCCGGCGGCATGCCCGGCCACGAGGTCGCACGCCGTGGCCGGCGGCCGAAAGCGGCTGCCTAAGGCGGAAGCCGGTGACGGTCACCTTCGGTGACAGTCAGCTTGCTCGAAGCCGGCGTGGCCGTCACACGCGTGACGGCCACCGCGCTTTCCCGCTCTTTGCACGAAGGCGTCCGGGTGCGTACGAATTCGCGTCGGGAGCCAGGATTACCATGGACGGATGGCCCTCTCGCTGGTCGTCGGGCCGGCGCACGCCGGCAAGGTCGCGCTGCTCCTCGAGCGGTACCTTGCCGCGCTCGCACGGGACCCGTGGCTCATCGTCCCGAACCGCGAGGACGTCGAGCGGGTCGAGCGGGACCTCCTCCGCCGCCGCAGCGCCCTCCTCTCCGGCCGGGTTGGCACGTTCGACGACCTCTTCGAGCAGGTCGCCTTCGGCGACCCGGCGGCGCGACCCGTGGCGACCGACACGCAGCGGTGGCTCGCCATTCGGCGCGCGATCGCGCGCACGCAACTCCGGGATCTCTCGGCTTCCGCGGGCTCGAGCGGATTCGCCGACGCGCTCGGGGCCGCGCTCGGCGAGCTCGAGTCGGCGCTCGTCGAGCGGGACCGGCTCGACGGTGACCTCGCCCTCCTCGCCGCGAGCTACGGCGAGGAGCTCGAACGGCTCGGGTTGTGGGACCGCCACGGCCTGCGCAGGCGGGCAGCGGAGCGCCTCGCATCGGATCTCGACGCCTGGAGCGGCGCGCCCGTCTTCGCGTACGGGTTCGAGGACCTGACGGCGGCGGAGTGGACGCTCCTGGAGACGCTCTCGGCGCGCGCCGAGGTCACGGTCTCGATCCCCTACGAGCCTGGGCGTGCGGCGTTCGACACGCTGCAGGGAACCGTCGCCGACCTTGCGACGCTCGCCGGCGGCGCGCTCGAGGAGCTGCCTCGTCCCGTCGTCCGCCCGCTCCCCGCGGCGCTCGACCACGTCGAACGGGCGCTCTTCGTCGACTCGCCGTCGCCAGGCCCGTCGCTGGACGGCGCCGTCGCGTTCCTCGAGGGCGCGGGGCTCCGAGGGACCGTCGAGCTGCTCGGGACGGAGCTGCTCCGCGCGCTCGAGGACGGGACGCCGGCCGAGCGGATCGGCGTCGTCTGCGAGTCGCCCGACCGCTGGCGGGCCCCGCTCGCCGCCGTGCTCCCCGCGCTCGACGTCCCCTACGCGATCGAGCACGGCGCGCGGCTGGGCGAGACGGTACTCGGCCGTGCGCTCCTCTCGCTCCTGCGCTTCGCGTGGCTCGAGACCGGGCGGGCCGACCTGTTCGCGTTCCTGCGTTCGCCGTTCTCGGGACTGGAGCGGCGCTCCGTGGACTTCGTCGAGGGCCGTCTTCGCGGCCGCGCCGTGCACGAGGCGGGTCGCGTCGAGGAGGAGAGCGAGCGCCTGCGCGGCGCGCCGGTGCCTGCGCTCGCCGACCTGCGGTCCGCTCCCGACCCGCTCGCCGGGGCCACGGCGCTCCTGCGCGTGATGATCCGCAACGCGTGGGGGCTCGAGTCGCCGCCGACGACCCGGGACGCTCGCACGGACGCGCGCGCGTACGACGCGGCGGAGCGCACGCTCGGCGAGCTCGGCGCGGTCGCGGCCTCGGAGGGAGCCGGGCTTTCTCCGGACGACGTGCTCGCAGCGCTCGAGCGAGCCCGCGTCCGGCCCGGCCCGGCGGGGGAGACGGGCCGCGTGGCGGTGCTCGACTACGCACGGGCGAGGACGCGCGCGTTCGACGTCGTCGTCCTGCTCGGCCTGGAGGAGGGGAGCCTCCCGCGCCGCGACCGGCCGACCCCGCTCCTCGACGACGACGCTCGCAGGGCGCTCGGCGGACGTCTCGAGCGGCCGGACTCGGTTGCCCGCGACCGCTACCTGTTCTACACCGCGTGCACGCGCGCACTGCGGCGGCTCGTCCTCGTGCGGGAGGCGGCGACCGACGACGGTGTGCCGCGCGAGCCGAGCCCGTTCTGGCACGACGTTCGCGCGCTCTTCGACCCGGCCGACGTGGCTCGCGCCACACAGCGACGCGCGCTCTCCAGCCTGACCTGGCCTCTGGAGGGTGCGCCGAGCGAGCGAGAGCGCCTGCGGGCATTGGCCAGAATCTCCGTCGACGATCCCGACGCGGCCTCCGCTCTGGCCGTCGCGAACGGCTGGTCGCGCCGCCTCGAGCGCGCCCGCGCAGCCTTCGACCGGCCAACACGGCTGCGGAGCCCAGCGGTTCTCGACTGGTTCTCGAGCAGGACGACCTTTTCGGCCACCGAGCTCGAGCGGTTCGCCGACTGCTCCTCCGCCTGGCTCGTCGAGCGCGTCGTCGCGCCGAGGACCATCGACGCCGAGCCGGACCCGATCCTCCGCGGGTCGGTCGTGCACACGGCCCTCAACCGCTTCTACGCGACGCTGCCGAAGGAGCTCGACGCTGAGCGCGTCACCCCCGAGAACCTCGACGCCGCGCTCGCGCTCGTCCGGCGATGCCTCGACGACGCCCTCGAGTCCGGGGTGCGGCTCGACCTCACCGACCTGCAGGCCGCCGAGCTGCGCCAGTCTCTGATCGCGGACCTCGAGGGCTTCGTGCGCGACGAGGCCGAGTCGGAGGTCCCGTTCGTCCCTCGCCGGCTCGAGGTCTCGTTCGGCTCCGACCGCGCTGCTCCGGAGCTCCAGCGGGGGCTCGCGCTCGGAGACGGCCTCTGGCTCTCGGGCAAGATCGACCGGATCGACGTCGACCCCTGGAGCGCGCGCGGCATCGTCCAGGACTACAAGTCGGGCAAGGGCGCGCACTCGGCGCGTGAGATCGACCGCGAGCTGCGCCTTCAGATCCCGCTCTACGTCCTCGCCCTCCGCGACCTCGTCGGGCTCGAGCCGCTCGGCGGCATCTACCGGGCGCTCGCCGGACGGCGCCTGACGCGCGGGATGCTGCGCGAGTCAGCGCACGAGGACCTCCCGGGGTTCGCGCGAGACGACTACCTCGACGAGGATGCCTTCTGGGCGCAGGCCGAGACCGCCCGCGAGCGCGCCCGGACGCACGCGGAGCGCATTCGCGCGGGCGACGTCCTGCACGACCCGAAGGGCGACGGCTGCCCCGCGTGGTGCGACCTCTGGACGGTGTGCAGGGTGGCGCGCACGTGACCGTCGTCGAGCACGGCGTCGGGCTCAACGAGGAGCAGCTCGCCGCGGTCGAGGCGACCGGCAACGTCTTCGTCTCCGCGGGGGCAGGCACGGGGAAGACGTCCGTGCTCGTCGAGCGATACGTGCGCGCCGTCTGCGACCACGGTCTCGACGTCGACTCGATCCTCATCATCACCTACACGCGGAAGGCCGCGGGGGAGCTGCGCGGGCGGATCCGCTCGGCCCTCGTCGATCGTGGCCACCCGGAGCTCGCCCGGGAGCTCGACGGCGCCTGGATCTCGACGATCCACGGCTTCTGTAACCGGCTGCTGAAGGCACACCCGTTCGCGGTCGGCCTCGACCCGCGCTTCCGGGAGCTCGAGGACGCTGCCGCGACGGTCCTGCGGGGCGAGGCGTTCGAGCGTGCACTCGACGCGTTCTGCTCCAGGGGCGACCCGGAGCGCCTCCGCCTGCTCGCGACGTACCGCGCGGACGGTCTCCGCCGGATGCTCACGGGTGTCTACGAGACGCTGCGCTCCGCCGGGGGCGACCTCGTGCTCGAGCTCGGCCCGCGCCCGAGCGTGCAGGACGCGGTCGCCAGGCTGCGCGAGGAGGCGATCTGTCTCGCCGGAGAGGCGTCGGCGACCGACAACCAGCGCAGGTCGGCGGAGGAGGCGCTCCGGCTGCTGGAGGGCACGCCGCTACCGGAGCGCCTCGTCGACCTGTCCGGCCTCGCGAGCCGCGGTGTCCGCGCTGCGTCGTTCGAGCAGGCACGCAAGGGGCTCGAGCGGGCGGCTCTCGAGGAGCTCGCGGCCGGCGACCGGGATCTGCTCCAGGAGCTGCTCGAGCGCTTCGCGGCCGAGTACGGAGCGGCGAAGCGGCGCGAGTCGGCGGTCGACTTCGAGGACCTCCAGCTCGCCGCGCGCGACCTGCTCCGCGACCACGAGTCGGTGCGCGACGCAGTCCGGCTCCGCTTCCGGCTCGTCATGGTGGACGAGTTCCAGGACACGAACCGGCTCCAGTGCGAGCTGATCGGGCTCGCCGCGCATCCCGAGGCCACCGAGGTCCTCACCGTCGGGGACGAGTTCCAGTCGATCTACGGCTTCCGGCACGCGGACGTGGAGGTCTTCCGGGAGCGAAGGGAGCAGGCCGAGAACCTGCTGGCACTACGCAGCAACTACCGATCGCGCCCGCAGGTGCTCGCCGCGGTCAACTACCTCTTCGCCGGTGCGTTCGGCGACGAGTACCAGCCGCTCGCCGCCTCCGCGGAGTTCGCGGATCCCGTCTTCGGCCATCCGGTCGAGCTCCTCGTCACCGACAAGGCGGGCTATCGCGACGAGCGCGAGCACTGGCGCGAGGGCGAGGCGCGCCGGATCGCGGCACGCGTGCGCGAGCTCGTGGACGCAGGCGAGGCCGTGCCGGGCGAGATCGTCGTCCTGTTCGCCGCCGGGACGGACGCCGAGCGCTACGAGGAGGAGCTACGACGGGAGGGCCTGCCGACGTACCGCGCGACCGGCCGAGGCTACTTCGGCCAGCAGCAGGTGGCCGACCTGCTCGCGTACCTGCGGCTCCTGCACAACCGCTACGACGACGTCGCGCTCGCGACGGTGCTCGCGTCCCCGTTCGTCGGCGTGTCCAACGACGCTCTCGTGCTCGTGCGCCGCGGCGCGCCGCGCCGGCCGCTCTTCACGGCGCTCGAGCGAGGGCTGCCGGAAGGCCTCTCCTCGGTGGACGCGCGACTCCTGCGCGCCTTTCTCCAGCGATACGAGCGGCTCGTGCGCGTCGCTGCCCGTGTCGGTCTCGAGCGGGTGTGCGAGCGGGTGCTCGCAGAGCACGACTACGACCTCGCTGTCCTCGCGCGCTGGGACGGGTCGCGACGTTTCGCGAACCTCCGCAAGCTCGGACGCCTCGCTCGCGAGTACGAGGCGATTCGCGGCGGGGACCTGGCCGGCTTCGTCCGCTTCGTCCGCGAGCAGGAGGCGCTCGGCGCGAAGGAGCTCGAGGCGGTCGCGGAGGAGGAGGGGGCCGACGCCGTCCGGCTGCTCACGATCCACGGGGCGAAAGGCCTCGAGTTCAAGGTCGTGATCGTCGCGGACGCGGGTCGCGACATCGGCGGCCCGAGGAGCGGGGACGAGATCGTCGCCCTCTCCGACGGACGCTTCGGCTTCAAGATGGTGCATCCCACGCGTGGAGACAGGCGGCCCGTCTTCGACTACGAGGATGTCCGCGAGGCCGAGAAGGTCCAGGAGCGCGCGGAGCGTCTCCGCCTCTACTACGTGGCGATGACGCGCGCGATCGACCGGCTCATCGTGTCCGGCGCGATCGACACCGAGCGGAAGTCCGATCGCGAGACGCCGATCGGCTGGGTCCTCGAGCGGCTCGACGCGGCAGGGACCGTCGCCGAGGCCGGCGACGAGCCGATCGAGCTGGAGCACGGCGAGGCGAGGTTCCTGCTGCGAGTCGGACGCTACGAGGTTCCGCCGCAGGAAGATGGCGGCGAGTCGGCCGGTGCGCAGCTCGCGCTCTTCGGCGAGATCCCGACGGGGGACCAGCGCCTGGGCCTCCAGCTGCCCGAGATCACTGCTCCGCCGGAGCCACCGCTCCACGACGTCCGCCGGCTCTCGTACAGCGCGCTTGCCCTCTTCGAGCGGTGCTCGTACCGCTACTTCGCGGAGCGCGTGCTGCGGCTCGCTCCCGTCCCGCCGGCGGCCGGGGGGAACGGGCACGGCCTCGCCGCGACGGAGATCGGCGACGCTGTCCACCGGCTGCTCGAGCTGGTTCCCCTCGACGACCCGCGTACCCCGGGCCGCCCGGAGCTCGCCGAGGCCGTGCGGACGTGGTATCCGCTGGTCAGCGACGAGGAGCTCGACCGGATCACCTCGCTCGTGGACGCGTACTGCGACTCTCCGTTGGCGCGACGTCTCGCATCGCTTCCCGGAGCCCGTCCGGAGCGGCCGTTCTCCTTCGAGCACGACGGTGTTCTCCTCCACGGCCGTCTCGACGTGCTCTGGCGCGAGGGCGCGCGCGCGCTCGTCGCCGACTACAAGTCGAACGTCCTCGACGGGGCCGATCCCACGGAGGTCGTGGACGCCGAGTACCGCCTCCAGCGCCTCGTGTACGCGCTCGCGTGCCTCCGGGACGGCGCCGACGAGGTCGAGGTCGTCTACCAGTTCCTCGAGCGCCCGGACGAGCTCGTGTCGGCGACGTTCTCCCGCGAGGACGTCGACGGGCTCGAGGCGGAGCTCTCGGCGGCAATCGAGCGGATCCGGAAGGGCGACTTCCGACCGACGCCGAGCGAGTTCGCGTGCTCGGGCTGCCCGGCGCTCGACCTCGTCTGCGCGGGGATGAACCTGGCGGTCGCTGCAGCCCGGTAGCGTGACTCCGTGCGCGTCGCGGCTGTCAGCGACATCCACGGAAACCTGCCTGCACTCGAGGCTGTCCTCGCGGAGGTCGAACGCGAGCAGGTCGATGAGCTCGTCGTCGTCGGTGACACGGTCTCCGGTCCGTGGCCTGCCGAAGTGTTCGATCTCGTGATCGGAGCGGGTGCGCAGGTCGTTCGAGGCAATGTCGACCGTCTCGTGCTCGATGGTGGGGAAGGCGCGATCGGAGAACGGAGCGCCGGCGTCTCGGCATTCGACGTGGGAGTGTCGCGATGTGGCCGTTGACCGTCGAGCTCACGATCGACGGCCTTGTCCGCACGCTCTTCTGTCACGCCACGCCGACCTCGGACGAGCTGATCTATACGCGCGTGACACCGGACGACGAGCTGGCGTCGATCTTCGCGGGTGTGAACGTGGACGTCGTCGTCTGCGGCCACACGCACGTCCAGTTCGATCGCACGCTCACGACAGGTCTTCGGATCGTGAATGCGGGCAGCGTGGGAATGCCCTACGAAGGGAAGCGAGGCGAGGCGTTCTGGGCGCTGCTCGGGCCAGACGTCGATCTCCGCCACACCGCGTACGACGTGGTGGCTGCAGGCGTGGCGATGCGCCGGACCGGCGCGCCCGACGTCGACGACCAGCTCATCCGTTACCTGCTCGAGCCGCCGGACCCCGACGAGGCGACGTCGTTCTTCGAGTCGGCCCGTGGCGCGTAGCTACGTCCGCGAGGCCCGCCGCCGCGGGCTCGGACGCCGGCGCGAGCGCATCGGCCCGATCGTCGAGCGGCTGGCCGCCGAGCACGCGGACGCCACGATCGCGCTCCGCTTCCGCTCCGACCTCGAGCTGCTCGTCTCGGTGATGCTGTCGGCACAGACGACCGACACGAACGTCAACCGCGTCACGCCCGCGCTGTTCGAGAAGTATCGGTCCCCCGAGGACTACCTCGCGGTCCCGCAGGAGGAGCTCGAGCGCGACATCTACGCGACCGGATTCTTCCGGCAAAAGACGAAGGCGATCCGGGGCACGATGCGTGTGCTGCTCGAGGAGTTCGACGGCGAGGTGCCCCGCCGGCTCGACGAGCTCACAAGGCTTCCGGGCGTCGCCCGGAAGACCGCCAACGTCGTCGCGTCGGAGCTCGGGCACGCGCAGGGGATCGTCGTCGACACGCACGTCCGCCGGCTGGCGCAGCGCCTCGGCCTGACGAGGCGGGAGGATCCGGTCAAGATCGAGCGCGACCTGCAGCGCGTCGTCCCTCGCGCGGACTGGGCGCGCTTCCCGCACCTCCTCATCTGGCACGGGCGCCGCGTCTGCGACGCACGTAGCCCGCGGTGCGAGGACTGCGTGCTCGAGGACCTG
>DASSCD010000155.1:0-8472 GCA_035698005.1 Gaiellaceae bacterium
TGCCGCTGCTCGTCGATGCGGGGTTCCTCGCAGGCCCGCGTCGCGCCGTGCTCAGGCCGTAGCGGCGCCGGTCGGGAAGGCGTCGAGCCAGGCGCCGCTCTCGTCGAGGAAGCGCCGACGCCGCAGCCCGGCCGCCTCGAGCTCGAGGTCGAGTCCGTCGTCGTCGATGAGCTGCGCCTCGAACGCGTGGATCATCGTCATGTCCTCGAGCTCGTACTCCATCTCGCCGCGGAGGATCGCTCCGTCGAGAGCGAACCGGCGCAAGCGCGCGCGCACCGCGCCGAGCTCGCGCCACTCGGCGTCCGGTTGCCAGTCCCGCGGGTACTTTTGGAGGAGCACGGAGCCCGCAGGCTCGACGTGCCGGACGCAGGTGCCGAGGTACGACGCGACGCGCTCACGGTCCGGGTCGTTGAGGAGTTGCTCGCGAGCAGGACGACCGGGAAGCGACGGCCGAGGTCGAGCGACTCGATGTCGCCTCGGACGGTCTCGGCGCCCACGATGTGGCTCAGCATCGCCGCGGACTGGTCGACCGCGACGACGGGGTGGCCGAGCTCGAGCAGCGCGTGCGTGATACGACCGGCGCCCGCACCGAGCTCGAGGATCGCCGCACCAGGCGGGATCGCGGCATGGACGAGCTCGGGCTCGCCGAGCGGCCCGAGCGCGGCGTAGAGCTCGACCGGGCTGCCGTCCGGCGCGTAGCGCGGCTCGCGGGGCATGCGTCCATCCTGCCGACGACGCAGGAGAGGCGGGACGACTCGCGTATCGGGACCCGTGGCCGTGCGCGCTCCACATCTCTATCCGCTCCTCCGCGGTTTCGTCCTCGGCTCGTTCGTCGTCCTCGGGCGCGAGCTCGAGGAAGGGTCGGATCTTCCCTTCGCGTTCGAGGAGCACGTCCAGCGTGCCGGCCCCGCCCTGTACGAGCTGCGCCCGCTCGTCCGCGCGTTCATCGAGCAGCGCGAGCCCGTGCTCCGCGCGCGCGAGGACGCCCGCCTCGCCGTCGAGGAGCTGCTGCGCGAGCCGTCCGCGGCGATCTTCGCGCGAGCCCACGCCGGGCGGCGCGCGAGCGAGGAGGAGGCGCTTTTCCGGACGGTGCTCCTCGGCCTGCTCGTCGCGACCGCGGATGCGTGCGGTGGCTTCGACTGGGAGGACGAGGCGTTCGAGCGCGCGTACGCCGAGCTCGAGCGGTCGCTCTTCGACGAGACGCGCATCTACGCCGCCATCGCGCCGCTCCTCGGGCTCACGCTCTCGAAGCCGGTCGAGCTCGCCGAAGGGCTCGTCGTCCGCACGTTCGTAGCCGGGGAGCTCACGGAGCACTGGCCGGAGGCGAGAGGCTTGCTGCCGGACGGGTTTGCACGCGAGCTCGACCGGTCGTGCGTGCTGGAGCTGCGACGGAGCCTCGGCCCCGGCGAGGAGCCGCCGGACGCCCCTGCCGAGATCGCCGACGCCGTGAGCGCGATCCGCCTCACGACGGCCGCGGCGCTCGCGGGCGGCCCCGTGCTCTTCGAGCTGCTCGACGGCCGCCCGTTCGGCATCCGGCCGGTGCTCCCGATCGCCGCGACGCAGCCGCCTGGGGAGTCGTCGCGGCTCGATGCATTCCGCGCGCCGATCGCGGTGTCGGTGCTGGCGGCGCTCGGCAAGGCAGACGGCGACCCCGAGCTCGCGGAAGCGCTCGACCGCTGGGAGCTCTCGCTCTTCCAAAACGAGCCCTTCCGCTCCGAGCAGCTCCGCGTCGCCCTCGCCGCGCTCTTCGGCGAGACGTGGCCGCTCCGCTGCTCCGTGCTCCTCGCCGACGAGGACGGTGGGAGGGAAGAGCTGTACGGGCATCTGACTGCGCTCGCGGGCGGGGACGCCGCGGGGGCAGCGGCGCTCGATGCAGCGCGTAGGGCCGTCGTGGCGGTGTTGCAGGCACGGGACCGCGACGAGCTCGTGCACGACCTCGACCGGGAGCTCCTCGGGCTCCGCCGGCGCGAGGCGCACCGGGCTGTCGCCGTCTGACACGTTTCCGGCACGAATGCGTGTCCCACGCGTGCACGGCGTGGGGCTACGGTCGCCGCATGGAGGAGGCGCAGTCGGTCCTGGAGCGGCTCGAGCGGATCCGGGCGCTCGACGGAGCCGGTGCGGCCCCGGGCGAGCTGCTCGACGAGCTGCGCGAGTTGCTCGCGGAGGCGGAGGCCTGGGTCGGTGCCGAAGGAGGTGAGGCTGGAGAGGACGCCGTCGCGCGACTACGGAAGTCGCTCTCAAGTGACATGATCGCCGTGTGAGCTCGCGCGGTGGGATCTCGCACTGGGACGACACGCGGACCTGGCGCGGCGAGCGCGGGCACATCGCAGGTACGTGGAGCAGCCTGACGGGCCGCTCGTCGGAGACCGTGGGCGTGAAGCGGATCCAGATCGACCCCGGGATGTGGTCGACGCCCCTCCATCTCGAGGGCGCCGAGGAGGAGATCTTCTACGTGCTCGGAGGCTCCGGCGTCTCCGTCCAGTGGGAGGGCGAGGACACGCAGGCCTACGAGGTTCGGCCCGGCGACTGCATCGTCCATCTCCCGCTGGAGAACGCACACACGCTCCGCGCAGGGGACGACGGCCTGGACGTGCTCGCGTTCGGGCAGCGTACGCTCGCGCCGGGTGCGACCTGGCTCCCGCGCACGGGCGTGGCCTGGCTCGGCGAGACGTGGACCCGCGTGGGCGAGGAGGAGGACCACCCCTGGACGCGCGAGGCCGCGGAGGGGCCGGCGGAGGTCGGAGCGATCGCCGAGCGGCCGGGGAACATCGTCAACGTCGCCGACGCCGAGGCCGTCGAGCGCGACGGCGCGACGGTCGGGCGGCGCGTCCGGGACCTCGGGCGGGCGGCCGGGTCGCGGCGCACAGGACTGCGACACGCGGAGGTGCTGCCGGGGAAGCTGAACGCGCCGCCGCACTGCCACTCGTCCGAGGAGGAGATCTTTGTCGTCCTCGACGGCGAGGGCGCCCTCCTGCTCTGGGAGAAGGAGGCGGTCGCCGCCGACTGGGAGGTCGCCGAGGACCCGGTCCGGGCCGGGTCCGTCGTCGCGCGCCCCGCCGGCACGAGCGTCGCCCATGCCTTCCGCGGCGGAGACGGCGGGATGACACTCCTGCTCTACGGGACGAGGGAGCCGGATGACGTCTGCTTCTACCCGCGCTCGGGCAAGGTCTACTTCGTCGGTCTCGGGCTCGTCGTGCGGCTCGGCGAGCCGGTCGACTACTGGGACGGCGAGGAATAGCGGAGCGGTCCGCCTCCTCGGCTACGGTGACGGGCGATCGGTCGCTTGAAGGACTTTCCGCGAGTGACGGGAAGGTGAGGCGCACATGGGGCTCTCACGCATTCTCCCGCGGTCCCAGCCGCGGGCCGAGCACGTCGAGGAAGACGCTTCCGCGGCCGCCGCACCGGGGGCCGCACCGGCCGAGCAGCCCGCCGAGCAGGCGGTCGAGCAGCCCTCCGGGGCAGAGCCGCGCCTGCGCGCGGTGCCCGCGCCGGCGCCGTCCCCCGTCCCGGGAGCGCAGATGATGGCGAAGGTCATCGCGTTCGCGAACCAGAAGGGCGGCGTGGCGAAGACGACGACGACGCTGAACCTCGGCGTCGCGCTCGGCGAGCTTGGCCATCGCGTGCTCCTGATCGACCTCGATCCGCAGGGCAACCTGACGATGAGCCAGGGCATGAACCCGGACGCGATCGAGCGCTCGATGTTCGACGTCCTCGTTCACCGCGTCCCGATCTCCGACGTCATCCACACGGTCGAGGTCGACATCGCCGTCGCCTCGATCGACCTCGCGGGCGCCGAGCTCGCGCTCTCGGCCCTGATCGGCCGCGAGCGGGCGCTCGAGAAGGCGCTCGTGGAAGTGCGCGACCGCTACGACTTCGTCCTCATCGACACGCCGCCCTCGCTCGGCCTGCTGACGATCAACGCGTTCGTCGCAGCCGAGAGCGTCATCGTCCCCGTTCAGTGCGAGTACCTCTCCCTGCGCGGGCTCGTCCAGCTCGAGAACACGTTGGCGATGGTGCGCGAGAACCTCAACCCCCGTGTCCGCGTCGAGGGGATCGTCCCGACGATGTACGACCGCCGCACGCTGCACGCGCGCGAGGCGATCGAGATCCTGGAGGAGCACTTCGGAGACCTCGTCTACGACACCCGCATCCGGAAGACCGTCCGCTACGCGGAGGCCCCGGTGAAGGGGAGCTCCGTGCTCCGCTACGACCCGTCCGGGCCGGCGGCCCAGGCGTACCGCGACCTGGCGAAGGAGGTGCTCGATGGCGCGGAAGCGCGCGAGCATGCGTGAGGGCCCGCTGGCCGAGCTCTTCCGCAAGACGGAAGCGGCACAGCGCGCCGAGGGCGCGCCGGCCGAACAGGCGCCCCCGGAGCAGGAGGAGGGCCTCGACCCGCAGCGCCGGGCGCAGGTCGCGCTCGAGGAGACGGTCGAGCACGTCCACGACTTCGTCGAGACCCCGGCCGCCCCGCCGGCGGTCGAGCCCGTGACCGCGACTATGTCCGCGCCCGAGCCGGCGCCCGCAGAGCCGCCGTCGGAAGCTGCCGCCTCGCGCGCGGCCGCTCGCTACTTCCAGACGATGCTCGAGCCGGCTCCGCGGCTCCACCGGGTCCCGCCGCCGAAGGGCGCCGCGTACATCGCGGTCATCCGCGTCGTGGGCGTGGGGGGAGCGGGCCTCAACGCGATCCACCGGATGATCGACGCCGGGATCGCCCAGATCGACTTCGTCGCGGTCAACACCGACCTGCAGGCGCTTGCCGTCTCCGACGCCCCCACGAAGATCGCGATCGGCGAGGAGGTGACCCAGGGGCTCGGCTCCGGCGCCGATCCGTCCGTCGGGCGCGACTCGGCCGAGCACGCGGTCGACCAGCTTCGCGCTGCGCTGCGCGGGTCGGACATGGTCTTCGTGACGGCCGGCGAGGGCGGAGGGACCGGGACCGGTGCTGCGCCCGTCGTCGCGCGGGTCGCGCGCGAGCTCGGCGCGCTCACGGTCGGCATCGTGACGACGCCCTTCCGCTTCGAGGGCACGCGCCGCCGCACCGCCGCGGAGCGCGGCGTCGAGGAGCTGCGGGCTGCATGCGACACGGTCATCGTCATCCCGAACGACCGCCTGCTCGAGGTCCTCGACCGCTCGACCTCGATGGTCGACGCCTTCAAGATCGCCGACGACGTCCTCCGCCAGGGCGTGCAGGGCATCACCGACCTCATCACCACTCCGGGCCTGATCAACCTCGACTTCGCGGACGTCCGCACGGTGATGCAGGACGCGGGCTCTGCGCTCATGGGCATCGGCTATGCGACCGGGCAGAACCGCGCCCGCGAGGCGGCCGAGCGCGCGCTCGGGTCGCCGCTCATCGACGCCGAGATCGTCCACGCCCGCGGCATCCTCCTCTCGATCGCGGGCGGCGACGACCTGTCGCTGTTCGAGGTCAACGAGGCCGCCGAGGTCGTGCGGCAGACGGCCACGGACGAGACGAACATCATCTTCGGCGCGACCGTCGACCCGCGGCTGACCGGCCAGGTCTGGGTCACCGTCGTGGCCACGGGCCTCGGCGGCGTTCGCAGACGCGCGGCGCGGCCCACGTTCGAGGACCGGCCCCGGTCGGACGACTCGTCCGAGCTCCCCTCGTTCCTGAGCTCGGCGTAGGTCGAAGAGCGGGTGGCGGTCACCCTGCGGGTGACAGTCGCCACCGTCACGCTGAGGTGAGCCCCACCGCCTGACGGCAGTACGCTCCCCGGCATGCGCGGGGCGATCGCGGCGGGCCATCCCCTGACGGCGGGGGCCGGCGCGCGCGTCCTCGCCGAGGGCGGGAACGCCGTCGACGCGTGCGTCGCTGCCGCGTTCGTGGCCGCGGTCGCCGAGGGGCCGCTCACCGGGCCGGCCGGCGGCGGGTTTCTGATGGTCGCCGAGCCCGGAGGCGACACGATCGTCCTCGACTGCTTCTTCGCCGTTCCCGAACGTCCCCTCGGCGAGATGGAGGAAGCGATCGTGGACTTCGCGGACTCGGGAAAGCAGGTGTTCCACGTCGGCGAGGGCTCGGTCGCCGTGCCGGGCCTGGTGTCCGGGCTCGAGGAAGCGCACGGCCGCTTCGGCAGCGGTTCCTGGGCCGAGCTCGTGGAGCCCGCGATCGCCCTCGCTCTGGAGGGCGTCGTCCGCGACGCGCCGCGGGCGTTCCTCCACGACATCCTGAGCGGCATCCTCCTCCGCACCGAGGCGGGCGCCCGCGTGTACGGGGATCCCGAGCGCGTCGTCACCAATGGCTTCGCGCCGACCCTCCGTGCGATCCGTGACGACGGCGCGGCGGCGGTCGCCGGGCTCATGCCCGAGCTCGCCGACGACCTCGCGGCGTACCGGGTGATCGAGCACGCGCCGCTCGAGAGCGAGATCCTCGGCCGGCGGGTGCTCGTGACGCCGGCGCCTTCCCGCGGCGGCGAGATCGTGCTCGAGATTCTCGCGAGCCTCGAAGCGCTCGAGCCGTGGTCGCTGCACGGCGAGGCCCGCGCGGTGGCGCTCGCGTACGAGCGCTCGTGGCCGGGAGGCCCGTCGGGCACGACCCACATCTCGGTCGTGGACTGCGAGGGCCGGGCTGCGGCGCTCTCTTCGACACTCGGCTCCGGGTCCGGGCTCTTCCGCGGCGGCACCCAGCTGAACAACATGCTCGGCGAGCTCGACGTCATCGGCGCCGCGCCCAGGTCCGCCGGCGAGCGGCTCCCCAGCATGATGACCCCGACGCTCGTGCTGGACGGCGACCGGCCGGGGCTCGTCCTCGGGAGCGCGGGCTCGGTCCGGCTCGCCGGTGCGATCGCCCAGGTCGCCTGGCGCATCCTTCGGGGGGAGGCCGCGGCCGGCGCCATCGAGGCGCCTCGACTGCATGCGGATGGGGCGATGCTGCACCTCGAGGGAGGCTGGCCCGGCGAGGACGCAGCCACCCTGCCGGAGTCGTGGGACGTCGTCCGCTGGGACGGTCTGAACCTCTTCTTCGGAGGCGTGCAGGCGGTGGCGCGACGAGCCGACGGGATGCTCGAGGCCGCCGGCGATCCCAGGCGCGGTGGGGCCGGGGTGGTCGTGCCGTGATCCGCGTGCGCAGGGCGAGCCCCGCGGACGCTCCCGCGCTCGTCGCGCTCGCGGAGGCGGTCGCGCGCGAGGACGGCCGCTGGATCCTGACGACCGAGAGCTGGCGCTCGGTCCGGGACGAGCGCCGCTACCTCAAGGCGGCGCAGAGCCACCGCGATGCCGCCGTGTACGTCGCGGAGGAGGACGGCGTCGTGCTCGCCCGGCTCTCGCTCGCTCGCGATCCGCATCCCGCGAGCAGGCACGTCGCCGACCTCGGCCTCATGGTCGCCGCGGACGCTCGCAGGCGTGGGATCGGACGGATGCTCCTGGCCGAGGCCGTCGAGTGGGCGCGCTCACATGCGGTGCGGAAGCTCGAGCTTCACGTGTTCCCGTGGAACGAGCCCGCGCTCCGGCTGTACGAGTCGGTCGGATTCGAGCGCGAGGGGTACAGGAAGCGTCACTACGAGCGCGACGGCGAGGACGTGGACGCGATCCTGATGGCGCTCGCGGTCGACGAGACCCGCTAGCGGCGCGTCGCCAGGACGAGCGTGACCAGCAGCCGGTACGTGAGCCGGCCGCGGGCCCAGGAACGCGGGCCGAGGCGGAGGAGGATGTCGTCGAGCAGCCGCATGACTCGTGTGATTGCCCGCTCGGGCCGGCGCTAACCCTTGTCCCCGCGAATGGACACGACCTGGGCCTGCTCGGGCTCGACGTGGCTGCCGGACGGCTTGGCCGCAAGCTCGAGCAGCTCGATCCGCGTGCGCGCGTTCTCGATGAGCAGGCGAAGCTCTGCGACGAGGTCCTCGGAGGAGCCTGCGCCCGCGGCCTCGCCGAGCTGCGCGGTCAACGACTGCTGATCCCGCTCGAGCGCGTCCAGACGGAGCAGCACCTTGCCGAGCATCAGGTCGGTCTCCTTGCTCGCCGCCCGCGACTCGACCGTCGCGGCGAGCACCTCGACCCGCTGGAGGAGCTCGTCGTGGCGCTCGTCCGGCGCGCCGTCGGCCTGCGATGCCGCTGTTCCGAGGTCGTCGAGGCGACCCGCGAGCACGTCCACGACGCCCCGGAGGCCGGCCAGCTCGCGCTCGGCGCTGGCGATGCTCGCGCTCGCGTCCGCGACCGTGGTGGCCTGCGCCTCCATGGCCTGCGCGAGCACCTCGACCCGGGTCGCCTGGGCTGGGTCTGCCGCGGGGACGGTGTCGACGGCCGCACGAAGCTCGGCGACCATCGCGTCGATCTCCGCGCGATCCGCCCCGATCCGCCCCGAGAGCGCCTCCAGCGCCTCGCCCAGCCCGCTGACCCGCTCCTCGAGCAGGCGCGAGCCGGCGGCGAGCGTCTCCCGCTCCTCGGCGGAGGCCGCGAGCGCGCCCTCGAGCTCGGACTGCGCGGAGGCGCGCTCGCGCTCGACGGCGTCGATCCTGT
>DASSCD010000156.1:0-13698 GCA_035698005.1 Gaiellaceae bacterium
ACACGGAGGAGGTTCCGTGCTCCTAGCTGCCGACTATCCGTTCCTCGACATCCTGTGGACGATGCTCATCTTCTTCCTCTGGATCGCGTGGTTCTGGATCCTCATCACCGTGTTCGCCGACATCTTCCGGCGCCATGACACGTCCGGCTTCGGGAAGGTCCTGTGGCTCATCTTCGTGATCCTCGTGCCCTTCCTCGGCGTGTTCGTCTACCTGATCGCGAACCACGACGGGATGACGAAGCGGAACATCGAGCGGATGCAGAGCCAGCAAGCCCAGATGGACGACTACGTCCGCTCCGTCGCCGCGAGCGGCGGCGCGGCGGCCGAGATCGAGAAGGCGAAGGGCCTGCTCGACTCCGGCGCCATCAGCCAGGCCGAGTTCGACTCGATCAAGGCGAAGGCGCTCGGCTAGTCCGGGTCCGCGGGGTGGAGGGGGCTCTCGCGCCCTCTCCACCCCGCCTCGCCGCGGCCCGTTTGCCGGCCGAGACGCCCCGGTGGGAACGGCCGCCCCGCGCGCGGGCCCGACGCCCCGGATCGGGACCCATTCGACACCATGACGCGCACCACGCGTGACGCCTCGCCGCCTACGCTCGAGCCATGAGCACGGCTGCACGGGAGCGAACGGCGAGCTCGGCGACGCCGTGGGGGCCGGCCTCGATCGTCGAGGAGGTGTCGGTGCCTCAGCGGGCGGGAGAGCGGCGGTTCGCCGTCGTCGTGCAGCTGCTCGAGACGCGGAGCGGCGAGCGCCTCGTGCGGTTCGCGTACACGACCCAGGGATCCGCACGGCGGGGTCCCGTCACGATGCGGGCGCGCGACGTCGAGCGGCTGCGGGCGGCGCTCGCGCGCGCGCCCGTCCTCGGCGCCGCGCTCGGGCTGGATGGGTGAGCCCGGCAGCGTGAGGGGGTGAGTCTCCGCGCCTGCGGGCGTCAGCGCCTACGCGGCCGCGTGGAGATGGCCCGTAGCGGCGTCGACGAGGGCGGCGAGCAGAAGCCCGCCGTCCGCCGATCCCAGCAGCGGGTCGACCGCGTGCTCGGGATGGGGCATGAGGCCCATGACGTTCCCCGCCTCGTTGACGACGCCGGCGACGTTGCCGAGGGACCCGTTCACGTCCTCCGCATAGCGGAGCACGATCTGGCCGCGGGCCGCGACCTGGACGAACGTGCCCTCGTCGGCGTACCACGCGCCGTCGCCGTGCTTGACGGGAATCGTCAGCTCCTGCCCCTCCTCGCACCGGCGCGTGAAGAACGTCGCGGCGCTCTCGACGCGGACGCGCGCGTCGCGGCAGAGGAACTCCAGCTGGCGGTTCGGGCGCAGCGCTCCCGGGAGCAGGCGAGCCTCGCACAGGGTCTGGAAGCCGTTGCAAATCCCGAGCACTGGCCCACCCGACTCCGCGAACGCACGCACCGCGTCCATGACCGGAGACACGCTCGCGATCGCCCCGGCCCGAAGGTAGTCGCCGTACGAGAACCCTCCCGGCAGCACCACGGCGCCCGTCCCCTCGGGCAGCGTCGCCTCGGCGTGCCAGACGAGACGCGGTTCGGCACCCATCGCCCCGAGCGCCCAGGCCGCGTCGTGGTCGTCGTTCGAGCCCGGGAAGACGACGATGGCGACCGCCGGTCGATCGCTCACGGCTCCTCCACGCGGATCTGGAAGCTCTCGATCAGCGGGTTCGCGAGCAGCTCCGAGCACATGCGCTCGACCTGGGCACGCACCTCGGCCTCGTCGTCCGCGTCCAGCTCCACGTCGATCACGCGGCCGACTCGCACGCTGTCGACGGCGAAGCCGAGCTTCTGCAGCGACTCCTGCACCGCCTCGCCTTGGGGATCGAGGATGCCCTCCTTCGGCCTGACGAGCACGGTCGCCCTCACGCGAGCACGGCCTCCGGATCGTCGAGATAGCGGTCGAACGGCAGGTCGGTGAGGCGCTCGAAGGCCTCGACGTAGCGGGCGCGCGTACCCGAGACGACCTCGTCGGGGAGCTCCGGACCGGGAGGTGTCTTGTCCCAGCCGGCCTCCTCGCACCAGTCCCGCACGAACTGCTTGTCGAACGACGGCTGTGCCCGGCCGGGCTCGTAGCCCGCGGCCGGCCAGAATCGCGACGAGTCCGGGGTCAGCGCCTCGTCTCCGAGCACGAGCGTGCCGTCCGGCGCGACGCCGAGCTCGAACTTCGTGTCCGCAAGGATGATCCCGCGGGCCTCCGCGTGCGCCGTGGCGAACGCGTAGAGGGCGAGCGAAGCCTCCTTCGCCGCGCGGTACCGGTCCGCTCCGCACAGGGCGGCGGCCTGCTCCTCGTCGATGTTCTCGTCGTGCCCCTCCGTCGCCTTCGTCGCAGGCGTGAAGATCGGCTCCGGCAGGCGCTCCGATTCGCGCATGCCCGCCGGGAGCACGTGGCCGCTGACGGCGCCCGACTCCCGGTAGTCCTTCCACCCGGACCCGGCCAGGTAGCCGCGGACGACGCACTCGATCGGAAGCATCTCCAGGCGCCTGCAGACCATCGAGCGTCCGTCCGCCTGGATTTCGAGCAGGTGGTTGGGGACGATGTGGCCCGTCCTCGCGAACCAGAACGCGGAGAGTCCGGTCAGCACCCGGCCCTTGTCCGGTATCGGCGTCGGGAGGACGACATCGAACGTGGAGATCCGATCGCTGGCGACGAGCAGCAGGCGCTCCTTGTCGAGGGCGTAGATCTCGCGGACCTTCCCGCTCGCGACGTGAACGGCGTCAGGCATGGATCCCCTCCTTCTGTCTCAGTGCGTGGAGCCGCTGGAAGACGGCGTCGACGTGGCGGGTGTAGGTGGCGAGATCGAAGACGTGGCCGAGGTCGACGCGCGCGGCGATCGCGGCATCCCCGCGGACGAGCTCGCGGAAGTCCAGGCCCTCGTCCCAGGCACGGAGCGCGTGGCCCTGGACCGAGCGGTACGCCTCGTCGCGCGCCAGCCCCGACTCGACGAGCGCGAGCAGCAGCCGCTGGCTGAAGAAGAGCCCGCCCGTCGACTCGAGGTTCGCGCGCATGCGCTCAGGTCGGACGACGAGGCCGCGGACGAGCCACGTGAAGCGATCGAGCATGTAGTCGACCGCGAGGAACGCGTCCGGGAGCACGACGCGCTCCGCGGAGGAGTGCGAGATGTCCCGCTCGTGCCAGAGCGCGACGTTCTCGAGCCCGACGAGCCCGAATCCGCGCACGATCCGGGCGAGCCCGGAGATCCGCTCCGCAACGATCGGGTTGCGCTTGTGCGGCATCGCCGAGGAGCCCTTCTGGCCCTGTCCGAACGGCTCCTCGACCTCGCGCACCTCGGTGCGAGCGAGGTGCCGGACCTCGAGCGCGAACCGGTCGAGCGACGACGCGAGGAGGGCGAGCGCGGACAGGAGCTCGGCGTGGCGGTCGCGCTGGAGGATCTGCGTCGACGACGGCGCGGGCTCGAGCCCGAGCGCCTCGCAGGCGAGCCGCTCGACCTCCGGGGTCGTCGACGCGTACGTGCCGACGGCGCCGGACAGCTTCCCGACGCGAAGCCCTTCCACGGCCTGCTCGAGCCGCCGGCGGTCGCGCGCGAGCTGGAAGGCCCAGCCCGCGAGCTTGAGACCGAAGGTCGTCGGCTCCGCGTGGACGCCGTGCGTGCGCCCTATCGTCAGCGTGTCGCGATGCTCGTCCGCGCGCGCGACGACGGCGTCGAGCGCGGCGTCGAGACCTTCGAGCACGAGCGACCCCGCGGCCTGAACCGCGAGCGACAGGGCCGTGTCGATCACGTCCGACGACGTCAGTCCGTAGTGCAGCCACCGGCCGTCCTCGCCCAAGCCCTCGGCGACGGCGTCGACGAAGGCGGCGAGGTCGTGGTTCGTCGTCCGCTCGATCTCGGCGACCCGTTCGGGAGTCGGGACGCGTGCGCTCGCGCGGATCGACTCGACCGCGCGCCCCGGCACCTCACCGCTCTGTGCCCAGGCATCGAGAGCGGCCAGCTCGACCGCGAGCCACCGCTCGAGCGTCGCCTCCTCCGACCAGACGCGCGCCATCGCCGGTCGTGAGTAGCGCGGGATCACCGACTCGATTCTAGTTGTCACCCCTCGACGGACAGATCGTGAACGTCCCGGCACGAAGCCGTTCCCCACGCGCGCAGACGTCACGACTAGGCTCGACTGTGGGAGGAGGCGCGGGGTGGCCCCAGCGAAGACGCGGCCGTTGGAGACGGGTCGCGTCAGCCCACGAGCGAGTACGTGCGCCCGCGGGCAGCGTCCGCGGCGATGTCGGCCCGATAGCGGGCGCCTGCGAAGTCGATCAGCGCGACGGCCTCGTACGCGGCGTCACGAGCGACCGCGAGCGTCTCGCCGAGCCCGGTCACGCCGAGGATGCGCCCGCCGTTCGTCACGAGCCGGTCGCCGTGGAGCGCCGTGCCCGCGTGGAAGACGAGTGCGCCGGAGGCCTCGGCCTGGTCGATTCCGTCGATTGCCGCACCTCGGTCGCCCTCCTTCGGGTAGCCCGACGCCGAGAGGACGACGGTGACGGCCGCCCCCGGCTCGACGTCGAGAGCCACTCCGGCGAGCTCCCCGACCGCCGCGGCAGCGAGCGCCTGCGCGAGGTCCCCGCCGATGAGTGGGACCACGGACTGCGTCTCGGGGTCGCCGAACCGGCAGTTGAACTCGAGCACGCGCGGGCCCTCTTCGGTCAGCATCAGCCCCGCGTAGAGGAGGCCGACGAAGGGCGCCCCACGCCGGGCGAGCTCCTCGAGGACCGGACGGTGGATCGTCTCGACGAGCTCGGCGACCTCGGCCTCGCCCAGGCCGGGGACCGGGGCGTACGAGCCCATGCCGCCGGTGTTCGGGCCCGTGTCGCCGTCGTAAGCCCGCTTGAAGTCCTGGGCGGGCGCGAGCGAGACCGCCTCGCCACCGTCGCACAGCGCGAACAACGATGCTTCCGGTCCTTCGAGCAGCTCCTCGACGACGACGCCTCTTCCGAGTTGGCCGACTGCGCGAAGCGCCGCCTCGACCTCCGCCTGCGATCGGCACACGTACACGCCCTTCCCCGCGGCGAGGCCGTCCGCCTTCACGACGCACGGCGCGCGCGCGATCGCGAGCTGGGCCGCGGTGGGGACGCCGGCCGCCCCCATCACCTCCTTCGCGAACGACTTCGAGCCCTCGATCGCCGCCGCCGCGGCACTCGGACCGAAGACGGCGGTCCCGGCATGACGGAGCGCGTCCGCGACCCCCTGCACGAGGGGCGCCTCGGGACCGACGACGACGAGATCGACGTCCAGGGAGTGCGCGAGCCCGAGGAGGCCCTCCGCGTCCTCGGCCCGGATCGGGTGGCACTCGCCGAGCGCCGCGATCCCCGGGCTTCCCGGCGCCGCATGCAGCTCGACGCCGCCGTTCCGCGCCAGACGCCACGCGAGCGCATGCTCGCGCCCGCCCGACCCGACCAGGAGAACCCGCACCGGCCGAGTCTAGTGACGCCTCCGTACGCGCTCGCTTACGATCTCCTCGTGGACGACGCGTCCTTCCAACGCTGGCTCGACGACTACGTCGCGGCGTGGGAGACGTACGACGCGGCCGCGATCGGCGCCCTCTTCGCCGAGGACGCCGTGTACCGGTACCACCCCTGGGACGGCGCCGGGAGCGAGCTCGCCGGGCGGGAGTCGATCGTCGCGTCCTGGCTCGGCGACCGCGACGAGCCGGGCTCCTGGTCGGCCGAGTACCAACCGTGGCTCGTCGCCGGCGATCGTGCGGTCGCGGTCGGCGTTTCGCGCTACCTCGGCCCGGACCGCAAGGCGGTCGAGCGCGAGTACCACAACGTCTTCCTTTGCCGCTTCGACGCCGACGGGCACTGCACGGAGTTCACGGAGCACTTCATGCTCCGCACCGACTAGTGCCGAGTGACAGCACGTGCTCGCGGGCGGCGCCCGTTCCGACGAGGGTAACCGGCACGCCGAGCGCGTCCTCGACGAAGGAGACGTACCCGTGGGCGGCCGCGGGCAGCTCGTGGCCGATCTCGCTCTCCCAGCCGGGCAGCCGCTCGAACACCGGCCGGCAATGGTGGAAGTCGCTCTGGTGCGCGGGGAAGTCGGCGGTCTCGGTGCCGTCCTCGAGCCGGTAGCGCACGCATACGGGCAGCTCCGCGAAGGCGGAGAGCACGTCGAGCTTCGTGAGCGCGAGCGACGTTATGCCGTTCACCCGCACCGCGAAGCGCAACGCGACGAGGTCGAGCCAACCGCACCGGCGTTCGCGCCCGGTGACCGTCCCGAACTCCTGCCCGAGCTCCCGCACGCGGTCGTGGTCGGGCCCCTCGATCTCGCTCGGGAACGGGCCCTCGCCGACCCGCGTCACGTACGCCTTGGCGACGCCGAGCACCCCGTCGATGCGGCTCGGGCCGAAGCCGAAGCTGACCGCGGCGCCGGCCGCGATCGGGCTCGAGGAGGTCACGAACGGATACGTGCCGTGGTCGAGGTCGAGCAGCGTGCCCTGCGCGCCCTCGAAAAGCACGCGCTCGCCCGCATCGAGCGCACGGTCGACGAGGAGCGACGTGTCGGCAACGTAGGGCCCGAGCCGCCGTGCATGGACGAGATGAGCCTCGACGACCTCCTCGACGTCGAACGGCTCGAGGTCGTAGACGCGCTCGAGCCAGACGTTCTTCTCGGCGACCGCGAGCTCGAGCTTCTGGCGGAGGATCTTGGGATCGAGCAGATCCTGCACGCGGATCCCGATCCGCGTCGCCTTGTCGGCGTAGGCCGGCCCGATGCCGCGCCGCGTCGTCCCGATCTGGAGTCGGCCGAGCCGCCGCTCGCGCGCGCCGTCGAGCGCGACGTGCCACGGCATCACGAGATGCGCGTTGCCGGAGACGAAAAGCAGGCCGTCCGTGCGGTGGCCGCGGCCCTCGAGCTCGTCGAGCTCGTCCACGAGGACGCCGGGATCGACGACGCACCCGGCCCCGATCGCGCTCCGCTTCCCGGCGACGATGCCGCTCGGGATCTGCCGGATCTTGTACGTCTCGCCGTCGACGACGATCGTGTGGCCGGCGTTCGGGCCGCCCTGGTAGCGGCAGACGAGGTCGGAGCCCTGCGCGAGCAGGTCGACGATCTTCCCCTTGCCCTCGTCGCCCCACTGCGCCCCGACGATGACGGTCGCGGGCACGGCCGGAGTCTTGCACGCGGCTCCACGGCCACGGGTTCGTTGGTACGACGCGCCGGCACCGGGCGCGCGCGCAGCGTACCCGCTTACGCCGCAGCCAGGTCGGCGAATTTCGCGTAGCGGCGGAGGAACGAGAGCTTGACCGTGCCGGTCGGACCGTTCCGGTGCTTCGCGAGGTGGATCTCGGCGATCCCCTGCTGGTCCGACTCCTCCCCGAGGTAGTACTCGTCGCGGTAGACGAAGGCGACGAGGTCCGAGTCTTGCTCGAGGCTGCCGCTCTCGCGCAGATCGGAGAGGATCGGTCGCTTGTCGTGCCGCTGCTCGACCGCGCGCGAGAGCTGCGACATCGCGACGATCGGCACCTCGAGATCGCGCGCGAGCACCTTCAGCGCGCGCGAGATCTGCGAGACCTCCTGGACGCGGTTCTCAACGGTCGCGCCCGACGTCATCAGCTGCAGGTAGTCGACCAGGACGAGCCCCAGGCTCGGCTCCCGCGACTTGAGGCGACGCGCCTTCGAGCGCAGCTCCATGATCGTCGTCGAGCCGGTGTCGTCGACGTAGATCGGCGCCTTCATCAGCCGGTCGCAGGCCGTCGTCAGGCGCGGCCAGTCGTCCGGCGCGAGACGCCCGCTCCGCAGCCGCTGCGACTCCACTTTCGCCTCGCTGCACATCATCCGCTGCGTCACCTCTGCCTTCGACATCTCGAGCGTGAAGAGCGCGACCGGGGTCTCGTAGCGCACGCCGAGGTTCGCCGCGATGCAGAGCCCGAGCGCCGACTTCCCCATCGACGGACGCGCAGCGAGGATCACGAGGTTCCCGGGCTGGAAGCCCGAGGTCAGGAGGTCGAGCTCGCGGAAACCGCTCGGGATGCCGGTGATCTCGGACCCGGCCTCGTAGAGCTGGGTGATCCGCTCGAAGCTCTCCTTGAGCAGGGTCTCGATGTGCGCGAAGTCGCTCGTCACGCGCTGCTGGCCGAGCTCGAAGACGACCTGCTCGGCGCGATCGACGAGGTCCGTGACCTCGCCAGGCCGCTCCTGCCCGAGCCGCGTGATCTCCTGACCAGCGCGCACGAGCCCCCGCAGCGTCGCCATCTCCTTGACGATGCGCGCGTAGTGCTCGACGTTCGAGGTCGAGGGGACGAGCGCCGCGAGCTCCGCCACCTTCGCCTGCCCGCCGATCGCCTCGAGCTCGCTTCGCTCGTCGAGCTCGTTCGCGAGCGTGATCGCGTCGACCGGCTCGCCCTTCCCCCACAGCCCGAGGGCAGCCCGGAACATCTTCGCGTGGCTCTCGCGATAGAAGTCTGCCGCGCTCAGGATCTCGCTGACCGTGCCTACCGCTGTCGGCGACAGGAGCATCGCTCCGAGGACGGACTCCTCGGCCTCGAGGTTCTGCGGCGGGACGATCACTCCGACGCGTTCTCCCGCACGGGTCAGCTCGGCTGAGCTCATCGGCCCGGGAGTCAAGCCAGCGCGCCGGACGGCGTCCAGCGCGTAGCTGCCTGCGGAGGGGTGCAGGGAGAACGGAACATACGTTCGCATGTTATCCCCTGCCCAGGACGCTCTGTCGACAGGACCTCCCCGGTTGTCCAGACGGAAACGTGCGCTCGCAGCGGGAAATCCCGCGAGCGCTCAACAGGGGCTTCAACAAGGGCTGTGGAGAAACGCGGTGGCTCAGGCGGTGGGAGCGTCGTCCTCCGGGGCTGCGTCCGTGCCCTCGGGCTCGGTTCCCTCGGGCTCGGCTCCATCGGACACAGCTTCCGCGGCCGCGTCCTCGGAGGCCTCGGGCTCCGGCTCCTCCTCGGCGATGAGCTCCGCGATCGTCGTCTCTGCCTCCTCGTGCTCCGCCTCGGCCTCGGCTTCCGCGCTCGCGGCGGCCTCAGCCTCCGCGGCCTCGAGCGCCGCCAGCTCCTGCTCGGGCGGCAGCTCGCCGCCCTCCGGGACGACGAGTGTCTTCACCTCGACCTCGACGTCCTGGAAGAGCTCGATCGGGACCGTGTAGCGGCCGATGCGCTTGATCGGGTCGATCGCGATCTTGCGGCGGTCGACGCGCACCTTGCGCGCCCGCCAGATCTCGTCGGCGAGGTCCGTCGACGTGACCGAGCCGAAGAGTGAGCCGGTGGGCCCCGCCTTCACCTCGAACCGGAGCACCGTCTTGCCGAGGAGCTCGGCGATCTCCTGCGCCTGCTCGGCCGTCCGCGCCTCGTGCTTCGCGCGCTCCGCCTCGACCCGCTGCAGCTCGGCGACCCTTGCCGGCGTTGCCGTCTCGGCCAGGCCCCGCGGGAGCAAGTAGTTCCGCGCGTAGCCGCGAGCGACGTCGACGACGTCACCGCGCAGCCCGAGCTTCTCGACGTCCTGCAGGAGGATGACGTCCATCACTGCGAGACGTAGGGGAGCAGCGCCATCTCGCGGGCGCGCTTCACGGCCGCGGCGACCTGGAGCTGGTGCCGGCGGCACGCGCCGGTGATGCGGCGCGAGCGGATCTTGCCCTTCTCCGACAGGTAGCGCCGGAGCTGCGCGATGTTCTTGTAGTCGACCTCGTCGACCTTGTCCCGGCAGAAGTGGCAGCTCTTGCGCCGGCCGGGGGCGGTGGCCGCTCCGGGCCGACGCCGGGTCGGGGGCTTCTTCGTCGCCATTCGTCTCTCCTGATCGGGACTAGAACGGGATGTCGTCGTCTGCGGGTGAGGCGGGGAAGTCGTCGCCCGAGGCGCTCGCGGCGCCCGCGGGGACGTAGGCGCCCTCGGAGTCCTGCCGCCCGCCGAGGAACTGGACGGTGTCGGCGACGATCTCGGTCGCCTGCCGCTTCGTGCCGTCCTGTGCCTCCCACTCGCGCCACTCGAGCCTGCCGTCGATCGCGACGGGGCGCCCCTTGGCCAGGTACTGGGCGCAGTTCTCCCCCTGTTGGCCCCAGACGGTGACGTCGAAGTAGTTCGGCTTGTCGACCCACTGGCCGGTCTCGTCCTTGCGGCGCGTGTTCACCGCGACCCGCAGCGAGCAGACCGCGGTGCCCGAGGGGGTGTGCCGGAGCTCGGGGTCCCTCGTCAGGTTCCCGACGAGCACGACCCGGTTGATGTTGGCCATCGCTAGTCCTCCTCTTCTCCGACGTCGGATGCGCTCCCCGCATCCTCGCGCGTCAGGGCGCCGACCGCTACGGGCCGCGCGGGACTCCCCTCGATCCGACGTGTCGCCAGGTGGCGCATGACGCCGTCGTCGATGCGGAGCACGCGCGAAACCTCGTCGAGCGTGGGCGCGTCGCACGTGAACTGCAGCAGGTGGTAGCTGCCCTCGCCCTTGTGGCCGATCTCGTAGGCGAGCTTGCGGCGGCCCCAGACGTCGTGCAGGTCCCACGAGCCGCCGGACTTCTCGACGAGCTCGCGCGTCCGCGTGACGATGTCGGACTGCCGCGCCTCCTCGAGGTCGGGGTCGAGCAGCAGCAGGATCTCGTACTCGGTCACGTTCCCATGTCTCCTTCCTTCGGTCTGGTCGGCCTCGCCCTTGTGACGGGGGCCCGCCGGGAACGGGCGGGCGCCGGTGCGAGGCAGGAAGCCGCGGGATTGTACCTGCAGGGACAAAGCCCTGGATCGCCCTCTGGCGAGGGCGGTACCATCGGCGCATGCGCAAGCTCGCGACGTGGGTTGTCGTCACGCTCGGGATCGCCGCCCTGCTCCATCGCCTGAAGCGGCGACAGGCGGCCGCCGAGCCACCGACGGCGACCACACCCGCCGATCCGGCGGACGAGCTGCGGAGGAAGCTCGCGGAGTCGCGCACGGAGAGCGCGGCGACCGAGGCCGTTCCCGAGGCGACCGTGTCCGAGCGGCGGGCCGAGGTGCACGACGAGGCCCGCGCTGCGCTCGACGAGATGCGCTCCCGCGCGGAGCCCTAGCGCGTGGCCGAGCCGAGCGAGACCACGCTCGCCTCGCGCACGTCCGAGACGGCCTCGGAGGCGGAGCTCCTCGGCGCGGTCCGGGCGCTGGCCGATCAGGTCGGCGGCCTCCAGGCGGAGCTCCAGTCGCTGCGCGCTGCGTCGGGGCCATTGCCCGGCGGGGAGGCGGACGTCCCGGGCTGGGAGGTCGACGCTCCCGCCCGCCGGGACGGCAGTCTCTGGATGCGCTCGGTCGCGAGCCCGGGAGCGGGACGCCCGGCCGTGCCACGCCTCTTCGTCGAGATCCTGTTCCTCGTCGCGGTCGCGTGCCTCGCCGCCGTCGCGAGGCTCGACACGCCCCTCGTCATCGCGGTCATGGCCGGCGCCTGGGCCCTCGTTGCCGCCCTCGAGTGGGCGAGCGAGCGCTCGGCCCGGCTCGGCGCCGAGGCAGCCTTCGGGAGGCCACCGGTCACCGGCGCCGACGGGGCGTGGTCGCCGTCCGCCGCCGCCGTCCCGTACGAGATCTCCGCAGAGCGCACGGCGAAGCTCCCCCCGCCCGCAGCGGAGTAGAAAGTACGCTCCCGCCGGTGCGGACGGCCGCCGTCGACCCCTCCGCGCACGACGTCTAGAGGCCGTGCTCTTCCCGACCGCGACCTTCACGATCTTCTTCCTGGTCGTGCTGCCGCTCTCGTGGCTCCTGATGCCGCGGGGGGAGCGCTGGCGGCCGTTCATCATCGCTGCGAGCTACGTCTTCTACAGCGCGTGGGACTGGCGGTTCGTCTTCCTGCTCGCGGCGTCGACGGTCTGGAACCAGCAGTTCGCGCTCGCCATCCATCGCCGGGAGGACGTGCGCGCGCGCAAGCGCCTCCTCTTCGCGGCGGTGGCGGGGAACGTCGCGCTCCTCGGCTACTTCAAGTACTACGACTTCTTCGTCACCTCGACGAACAACCTGTTCGCGCTCGCCGGGGTCGACGTCCCGGTCGAGACCCGCTCGATCATCCTCCCGGTCGGGATCTCCTTCTTCACGTTCATGGCGATCAGCTACGTCGTCGACGTGTACCGGGGCGACTTCCGGCCGACGAGCTTCGGCAAGTTCGCGGCATACCTCTCGTTCTTCCCGCACCTGGTCGCCGGCCCGATCGTGCGGCCCGGGGAGCTCGTCCCGCAGCTCGACACGCCCAGGGACCCGCGCTACCTCGACACCTCGCGCGCCTTCTTCCTCATCGCGACCGGGCTCTTCATGAAGGTGGTGATCGCGAACTACCTGGCGGCGAACATCGTCGACCAGGTCTTCGGCGCCCCCGGCCAGCACTCGTCGCTCGAGGTGCTCGTCGGCGTCTACGCCTACGCCGTCCAGATCTACGCCGACTTCTTCGGCTACACGAACATCGCCATCGGGATCGCGTTGCTCCTCGGATTCCGCTTCCCGCAGAACTTCGACGCCCCCTACACGGCGACGTCGATCGCCGACTTCTGGCGCCGCTGGCACATGACGCTGTCCCGCTGGCTCCGCGACTACGTGTACATCCCGCTCGGCGGCAACCGCGGCAGCCGCCTGTTCACGTACCGGAACCTGATGCTGACGATGCTCATCGGCGGGCTCTGGCACGGGGCCGGGTGGACGTTCGTCGCCTGGGGCGCGATCCACGGCACCGCGCTCGTCGCCGAGCGCTGGTGGACGGGGCGCCCGGGGCGGGTCGAGCGGCCGCCCACCCGCTGGGGCCGCGCCGCGCAGCGCTTCGTCACCTTCCAGGTCGTCTGCTTCGCCTGGATCTTCTTCCGCGCGGACTCATTCGCGGACGCCCGGCACGTCCTCACGCAGCTCTTCACCGCGTGGGACGAGCCGTCGCCGCTCGTCACGGGCGGCGTGCTGGCGGCGATCGCGGTCGGCATCGGCTCCCAGTACCTCCCGCGGAGGCTCCCGCTCCTCCTGATGGCGCGCTTCTCGCGCCTGCCGGTGCCGGCCCAGGCAGCCGTGCTCTCGCTCGCACTCCTCGCGACGCACGCGATGGGCCCCGAGGGCGTCGCACCGTTCATCTACTTCCAGTTCTGAGATGGCAGCCGAGCCGCCCACGAGACATCGCAGACCGCGCGCCCGCCTCGGGGAGGGAGGCAGACGCCTGCAGTCGGCCGGCGCCGCGATCGCCGTCACCTTCGGGGCGGTGCTGATCAGCCTCCTGCTGAACGCCCCCGGGCTGCACAAGTCCGCGCATGTCCAGCCCGAGGGCTGGAAGCGCGACGTCGCCCTCGCGGTCACCGGGCCCCTCGAGTCGGTGAGCAACGCCCTGCTGCTGGATCAGCCGCGTCGCGGGCTGAAGGCAGCGCTCGGCCGCTCGGAGGACGACGAGGTGGACACGGAGGTCGGAGGGCCGCCGACGCCCTCTCCGGCCCGCCCCTCGAAGCCGGCTCCGCCGCCGAAGCGGGAGCGCTTCACACCCGAGCGACCCCTCCGGCTGTGGGTCGCGGGCGACTCGCTCGTCGCCGTCCCGGGCGAGTCGGTGCTCCGCGCGGCGGGCTCGAGCCGCGTCCTCGAGCCCGTCGGACCGGTCGAGGGCAGGATCGCGACCGGCCTCGAGCGGCCGGACGTCTTCAACTGGTTCAAGCGCGTGCGCACGCAGCCGCGCGAGCAACGGGCGCGTGCGATCGTCCTCATGTTCGGCGGCAACGACGACCACGGCTTCATGACCGGGCTGCCGGAAGGGGTCGAGATCGGGCCGTTCGGGAGCGAGAG
>DASSCD010000157.1:0-3510 GCA_035698005.1 Gaiellaceae bacterium
GCGCGAGGCCGACGTCTGGGCCGGTGAGAGCCTCCTGACGGCGCTTCGCGATCGGCTCGGCGTCCCGGGCTCGAAGAACGCCTGCGAGCAGGGAGAGTGCGGCTCGTGCTCGGTGCTCCTGGACGGGACTCTGGTCTGCTCCTGCCTCGTCCTCGCCGCCCAGGCGGACGGGCACGAGGTCGTGACCGTGGAAGGGCTCGTCGAGGACGGGAAGCTGCATCGCGTCCAGGAGGCGTTCGTCGAGACCGGAGCGGTCCAGTGCGGCTTCTGCACTCCCGGGCTCGTCGTCGCCGCCGCAGACCTGCTGTGTCGGACACCGGAGCCGAGCGCCGACGAGATCCGCGAGGCGCTCTCCGGGAACCTCTGCCGCTGCACCGGGTACGGGAAGATCCTCGCGGCCGTGCAGCTGGCGGCCTCGCGATGAGCGCGCCGACGCGCACACTCCGGCGCGGCCGCGCCGAGACGAGCGTCCGGCGCCACGACGCCATCCCCAAGGTGACCGGCGAGTTCGCATACGCCAGCGACCTCGAGGTGGCGGAGATGCTGTGGGGGCAGACGGTGCGCAGCCCGCACCCGCACGCGCTGATCGTCTCGATCGACGTCTCCGAAGCGCTGCTCATCCCGGGCGTCCATGCGGTGCTCACACACGAGGACGTGCCCGGCGCGAAGACGTACGGGCTCGAGTTCGCCGACCAGCCCGTGCTCGCGATCGACCGCGTGCGCTACTTCGGCGAGCCGGTCGCTCTCGTGGCCGCGGAGGAGCCCGAGCAGGCGAGACGCGCGGCCGCCGCCGTCAGGGTCGAGTACGAGCCCCTCGAGCCGGTCGTCGACCCCGAGCGGGCCGTCGAGCTCGAGCCGATCCATCCGGGCAGGCCGACCGCCGGCCACGGGTTCCGCTACGACCCGCGGCCCAACGTCGTCCGCTCCATGGTGATCCGCCGCGGCGACCCGGACGCCGAGGCCGACGTGACGGTGTCCGGGACGTACGACGTCGGCCAGCAGGATCAGGCGTTCCTCGGACCCGAGTCCGGCCTCGCGATCCCCGACGGCGAAGGCGGTGTCGACATCCACGTCGCGACGCAGTGGCTCCACGTCGACCGCGACCAGGTCGCGCCGTGCCTCGCCCTCCCGAGGGAGATGGTTCGGGTGCACCTCGCGGGCGTCGGGGGCGCGTTCGGCGGCCGCGAGGACCTCTCGGTGCAGGTTCACGCCGCCCTTCTCGCCCTGCGCACGGGCCGCCCGGTGAAGATGGCGTACAACCGCGAGGAATCGTTCGTCGGACACATCCATCGCCATCCGGCGCGAATCCGGGCGGAGCACAGCGCGACGCGGGAGGGTCGCCTCGTCTCGGTCCGCGTGAGGATCCTGCTCGACGGCGGCGCGTACGCCTCGAGCACCGCGGCCGTGCTCGCGAATGCCTGCTGCTTCGCGGTCGGTCCGTACGCAGTCGACAACGTCTCGATCGAGGGGACCGCCGTGTACACGAACAACCCGCCGTGCGGTGCCATGCGCGGGTTCGGCGCGGTGCAGGCGACGTTCGCCTCCGAGGCACAGATGGACCGGCTCGCGGACGCGCTCGACATCGACCCCGTCGAGCTCAGGCTCCTGAACGCGCTCGAGCCGGGCGGGGTGCTGCCGACCGGTCAGGTCGTCACCGGCTCGCTACCGACGAAGGAGGTCATCCGTCGCGCCGCCGCCATCCCGGTCCCCGAGCCTGAAGCGCTGCCGCGCGAGGCGATCCGGCTGCCCGGTGGCTCGGGGAACACCACACGGGGCGAGGGCGTGCGCCGTGGGGTCGGGTTCGCAGTCGGGCTGAAGAACCTCTGCTACTCGGAGGGGTTCGACGACTCGTGCGCTGCCCGGGTCCGGCTGAGCGCGGACGGGAGCGCGGAGGTGCACTGCGCCGCCGCGGAGGTGGGGCAGGGCGTCACGGACGTCATGCTCCGGGTCGCGCGGAAGGAGCTCGGCACCGACGAGGTCACGCTCGTCGGCGGCTCGACCGCCCGCGTCGGGTCGTCGGGATCCACGTCGGCCTCGCGGATGACGTGGATGGCCGCCGGCGCCGTGCAGCTCGCGTGCCGCGCCGCACTCGAGGAGCGCGAGCGGACCGGCGGGGAGGTGGACGTCGAACGCGTCTACCGCCATCCGCGGACCTTCCCGCTCGACCCGGAGACGGGTCAGGCCCAGGGCGATCGCTCCCATGTCGCATTCGCGGTCGCGGCCATGCGCGCCGTCGTCGAGGTGGACGTCGACCTCGGCCTGACGCGGGTCGTGTGGATCGGGACGGCGCAGGACGTCGGTCACGCGCTCGATCGCACCGCGGTCGAAGGGCAGATAGAGGGCGGCACTGCGCAGGGACTCGGCCTCGCGCTGATGGAGGAGATCCAGGTTCGCGACGGCGTGATCGCGAATGCGAGCTTCACCGACTACCTGATCCCGACCTTCCTGGACATGCCGCCGGTCGTCTCCGAGCTCGTCGAGGAGCCCGAGCCGGACGCGCCCTACGGGGTCAAGGGCGTCGGGGAGCCGCCGACGCTCGTCTCCACCCCCGCGATCGTCGCAGCGCTGCGGGCCGCGACCGCGCGCGAGCTCACACGAGTCCCCGTGCGGCCGGACGACATCGTTGGTCTATGAGCAGCGTCGGTCTGTGACCATGAGGGAGGAGGGGCCTTGCGGCCCCTCCCTGGTCACCCCTCGGATGGATCGGTGGGAGAGAGAGAAGTCAGCGCAGCGCGAGGCGCACCTGCGAGATGCGGAGGACGCCTGCCCGCTGGGAGCGAAGCACCTGCGACCGGACCTGCTGCGACCGCACGACCTGCGACCGCACGACCTGCGACCTGACCAGCTGCGACCTGACGAGCTGGGAGTCGACGACCTGCGACTCGACGACCTGGGACCTGACCTGTGGGAGGCTGGCGGCGCTCGCGACGGACGGGGCTACGAGCAGCGCGCCTGCGATACCGGCGATGACGACCGTGCGCTTCATGACCTTGCTCCTCTCTCGGTGACCCATCGTGAGCGGAGCGTACGGCCGTCCCGCCTCCGCGTCGTGCGCGTCGACGACACCCCGAGTGTCACGGGCGCGACACTTCTCGGTCGAGGCAGGAGCCGCCAGCGTTCCCGCGCTCTGTCAGCGGCTCGTCGCCTCCCCCGTCTGCCGGTACGCGATCGCGCGGCGTGTCGTCGTGTGGACGACGAGCCTCACCTTGTACGGGCCGAACCGCCGCGGCTCGTGCTCCACGACGGCGGGCAGAGCCGTGTCGTCGGAGTACACGACCTCGACCGTGGGAATCTCGAGCAGTTCGGACACCGCGGTGCAATCGAAGTGCCGGAAGCGCTTGCTCGATGCCGCCGGGCCGATTCCCCGGCACGTGGCGGCGACGATTCCCAGCCCACCCTGCACCTGCTTCAGCGCAGTCGAGTAGCGGTAGCGGTAGTTGTGGACGCGCCCGGCGAGCCCGGTGTCTCCCAGGTCCCAGACGAGGTTCTCGAGGGTCCGGAAGCGCGGAA
>DASSCD010000158.1:0-4575 GCA_035698005.1 Gaiellaceae bacterium
CGCCCCCGTGCTCGACAAGATCGTCGAGGAGCAGAACGGCGAGCTCAAGCTCGTCAAGGTCAACATCGACGAGGAGCAGGGCCTCTCGCTCCGGTACGGGGTCATGTCGATCCCCACGATGATCCTGTTCAGGGACGGCGAGCCCGCCTCCGCGGTCGTCGGCGCCCAGCCGAAGGGCGCGATCGAGCGCTCGCTCGGCCTCGCGGCCGAAGCCGCCGCCTGAGGCCACCCGTCGCCCGAGAAGTCGGGCTGCGGCACTTCCACCGCGGGGAGTATCCTGGTATGAGTCCGTTTTCCAGGAATTTCGTTCGAGGCTTCCCCCTCCCCCTCCCCTAGCCGAAGGGCCGGATCCCGGCCCTTCGGTGCGTCAGGGGACGGTTCGCGCCCACGTGCGGAGCGTCGGCGCGAGCCAGCGGAACGCGATTTCCTCGTCCGGAGGCAGGGCGCCGCGCGCGAACCAACGGAGCTCGGTGACGTCGTCGGCAGGGGCCGGCTCGCCCGCCTCCAGCTTCGCCTCCCAGACGAGGTTGAGGATCGGCGGGGCGTCGTCGTCGATGCCGTACGTGTCGATGAAGGCGCCGACGAACGCGCCGGGCTCGACCTCGAGCCCGGTCTCCTCGCGGAGCTCCCGACGCATTCCCGCGAGCGGGTCCTCGCCCTCCTCGAGAAAACCGCCGGGGGAGTCCCACAGGCCCGCGTCGGGCTCGACCGCGCGCCGGCCGAGCAGGATACGGCCCTGGTCGTCGACGACGAAGGCCGAGACCGCCGGCGACGAGTGCGCCCAGTGCTCGAAGCCGCAGGCGGCGCACGCGACCTTGCCGTCCGGGTGCTCGAGCGGGGACGCGCACCGCGGGCAGTGCCGCCAGCCGTCGAGGACGCCCACGCGGGTACCGTACCCCCGATGTCCCCGGCGCTGGCCGTCCTCAGCCCATGAGCCCAGCGCTCGCCTTCGGCTCGCGTTCGCGGGGAAACCCATGGTTCCCCCGCGTGCCCCCTCCTTTCGAGAGTGTGGGGAACGTCCCGGGTCCCCACACCCCTCCCCGGGCTCATGGGCCCATTGGCCGATGAGCCCCCGCCACGTACCCGCCAGCGTCACCGAGCTCGCTCGCGTGGGGCTCTTCGCCTCGCTCCCCGGCGAGACACTCGGCAAGCTCGCCGAGCGGATGCAGCGCGACGAGTTCCCCGCCGGTACCGTGCTGATCCGCGAGGGCCAGCCCGGTGACCGCTTCTTCGTCCTCCTCTCGGGGCTTGCTGGAGTCTCCCAGGAGACGCGCGGCGAGCGGGGGGTCATCCGCGCGGGCGAGTTCTTCGGGGAGGTCGCCCTCGCGATGAACATCCCCCGCACGGCGACGGTGACGACGATGACGCCCTGCGTCGTCGCGAGCTGCGACGCGGCGGCGTTCGACGAGCTCGTGCGGCCGATCTTCGCCGACGACGGCGAAAGGCTCTAGGCCGTCGCAGCCTCCGCGACCACGGCGTCGGAGAGCGCCGGCCATGCCCCCTTTGCCCAGTCGCCGAACTCGCGGTCGGTGAGGGCGGCGCACGCGAGGCCGAGCTCCGGGTCGACCCAGAGGAACGTCCCCGAGCCGCCGAAATGCCCGAACGTGTGCCTGGAGACCCGTGAGCCCATCCACGTCGGCGGGGAGGTCGCGAGCTGGACGCCGAGGCCCCAGTCGAGCGGCTCGAACCGGCCCCAGTCCGGGAGCACGCCGGCGAGCCCGGGGAACTGAACGGAGGTCAGCTCGTCGAGCGTCTCCCGGGCGACGATGGTGGGGCACAGGAGCTCCCGCGCGAACGCGAGGACGTCGGCGAGGGACGCGCGCATGCCGGAGCCCGGATCGCCGCTCGGGTCGAGGCCGAGCCCGAGCGGCTCGACGACGGCGGCGCGCACGTACTCCGCGAACGGCATCTCGGCGCGCTGCTCGAGATGCGCGCCGAGCAGGCGGAAGCCCTCGTTCGAGTACACGCGCCGCGTCCCGGGGGCGGCGATCGGAGCCGTGCCCTCGAACGGCAGCCCGGAGGCGTGCGCGAGCAGGTGCCGCACGGTCGATCCCGGCGGACCCTCGGGCTCGTCGAGGTCGACCACGCCCTCCTCCGCGGCGACGAGCAGGGCGAGCGCGGCCACGGGCTTCGACACCGACGCAAGACGGAACAGCCGCGCAGCGTCCCCCTCCGTCTCGACTCGGCCGGCGACGAGGGCGCCGGCGGCTGCGAGCGGCACCGGCCAGTCCCCGATCTGGCGGAGCGCCTCCACGCCGCGCGATACTAGCCCCCTGATGGAGCGGCGCCTGATCTCGGGGCACTCGCCGTACGAGCCGGTCGTCGGCTTCTCGCGCGCGGTCGTCGCGGACGGCCACGTCTACGTGGCCGGGACCGCCCCGATCCCGCTGGACGGGTCTCCGCCGCCGGACGACGCGTACGAGCAGGCACGCCTGTGCCTCCGCATCATCGGCGACGCACTCGAGAGCGCCGGCGTCGGGTTCGAGCAGGTCGTGCGCACCCGCGTCTACGTCACCGACCCGGACCACGCGGACGCGGTCGGGAGGGCGCACGGCGAGGTGTTCTCCGAGATCCGCCCCGCGAGCACGATGGTCGTGACCAGGCTGCTCGACCCGGCCTGGAAGGTCGAGATCGACGCGGACGCGGTGCTCCCGTGACGGCGAAGCAGGCGGTACCGCCCTCGATCACCGGGCTCGAAGGGGCGCCGGCGGAAAGCGTGCTCGAGCACGCCTTCGGGACGGGCGACCCGTACACGCTCGGGGTCGAGGAGGAGTACCAGCTCCTCGACTCGACGACGTTCGACCTCGTGCAGCACATCGACACGATCCTGGCGGCGGTCAGCGGGCACGAGCTCGAGGCGCAGATCAACGCCGAGCTCATGCAGTCGGTCCTCGAGATCGCGACGCCCGTCTGCCGGACGGCGGGCGACGTGATGGCCGCGCTGACGACGCTCCGTGGGTACGTCACCGGCGTCGCCCAGGACAAGGGCCTCCGCGTCGGGTCGGCCGGCACGCACCCGTTCAGCCTCTTCGAGCGCCAGCGGATCACGGCGAAGGACCGCTACCGCGCGCTGATCGACCAGCTCCAGTACGTCGCCCGACGGGAGCTCATCTTCGGCATGCACGTCCACGTCGCGGTGGACGACCCGGAGAAGGCGATCCAGGTGGTCAACGGCCTGCTGCCGCACCTCTCGCCGCTGCTTGCCCTCTCGGCCAGCTCGCCGTTCTGGCGCGGCGAGGCGACGGGCCTCGCCTCGAGTCGGCAGATGGTGTTCTCAGCCTTCCCGCGCTCGGGGCCGCCGCCGCGGTTCCGCGACTACGCCGACTACGCGGAGGTCGTCGGCCGCCTGGAGCGGTCGGGCTGTATCGCCGACTACACGCACATCTGGTGGGACATCCGCCTGCATCCGCGCCTCGGGACGGTCGAGATCCGCATCTGCGACGCTGTGTCTCGGATCGAGGACGCGGTCGCGATCGCCGCCTACTGCCAGGCCCTCGTGAAGCAGCTGTGCGAGCGCCACGACGCCGGCGAGGAGATCCCCTCGTACCACCGCATCCTGACGAGCGAGAACAAGTGGCTCGCCGCGCGTTACGGGCTCCACGCCCCGGTGATGGACCTCGCGACCGGCCGCCGGAACCGCGTCCCGGTCTCGCGCCTGATCCGGCGCACGGTCTCGGAGCTCGCGCCGCACGCGCGTGAGCTCGGCTCCGAGCGCGAGCTCGAGGGCGTCCTCGAGCTCGTCTCCCGTGGGAACGGCGCCGATCGCCAGCTCCGCGTCTTCAACGCGAACCGCGACATCGTCGAGGTCGCCCGTGAGATCGCGGAGACGACCGAGGCGCTGCCCGCAGCCGCGTAGAAGGCGGCTTGCGCGCCGCCGAACCGCGATGGCGTCCGCAGCGAATGACCTCCGAATCCAGTCAGGCCGTTCGACTCGAAGGAGCCTCACATGCGCTTCATCCCCACGCGGCTGCACGCCCCGCTCGACTACATCGTCGGCGTGGCGCTGATCGCCGCCCCCTGGATCTTCCAGTTCTCGGACGTCACCGCGGCGACGGTTCTGTCGGTCGTGCTCGGGATCGGGCTGATCGTGTACAGCCTGCTCACGGACTACGAGCTCGGCGTCTGGCGGACGTTCCCGATGAGCATCCACAACCTCTTCGACATCGCGGCGGGCGCCCTCCTCGCCGCTTCGCCGTGGCTCTTCGGCTTCGCCGACGAGGGCGCGAACGCCTGGGCGCCGTTCGTCGTCGTCGGGCTCGCCGCGATCTTCCTCGGGTTCACGACGAAGCAGCGCGGCGGCTACAGCTACCGCAAGAGCCCTGCGGTCACCTAGAGGGCCTCGGCGAGCGCGGCCGACTCGTGCCGGCCGCGCTCGCCGCTCCGTGCATTACGGTCCGCGCGTGCTCGCGGCACGGGCGCGATGTTGTGACCACGGCCTGGCGGCTTCTCGGCATGGCTCAGGCGACACGGCTAGTGCGGTTGCGGGGTTGTACCGTCCGGGCGGCGGAATGACTGAATCTGGCGCACCCCTTTTCGTTCGCACGGCACAGGTAGACGACGCGCCGTCGATCGCTG
>DASSCD010000159.1:0-5555 GCA_035698005.1 Gaiellaceae bacterium
GCGCGGGCGTCAGTGAGGTCGACGATCTTGTGCGCCAGGTTCGAGACGCCCTCGACGTAGACGGGCCACGAGAGCGCAGCGAGCAGGACCTCCTCGCCGCCGGCGTCGACCGGCTCGAGCGCCTCCAGCAGATGCTGGAGCAACTCGCGCTCGTCGTCCTGCAGCGGCATGTGCAGATACGCGGCGACGAGCTCCTGGCGGGCGCCATGCCGCAGACACCAGGCGAGCGCGTCGACGTCGCGCTGCGTCGTCGTCGAATACGTGAGCGAGCCCGTGTCCTCGTGGATCCCGAGGGCGAAGGTCGTCGCCTCGAGGGGGGTCGGCTCGAGCTCGCGCTCTGCGAGGATGCCGACGAGCGTCGTCGTCAGCGCACCGTCGTCCGACAGCACGGCCGCCTCCGGGTATACCCACTCCGGAGGGTCGGCGTCCGCGTGGTGGTCGAACAGCGCCTTCTCCACGGCCGGATCGAGCGCGACCTGCTCCAGCTCGCCGAGTCGCGAGGCGCTCGTCGTCTCGACGACGACGAGGCGCCGGATCGCGTCCAGGTCGAGCCGCGAGACCTCGACGATCGGGCCCAGCTTCTCGGCGTGGAGCCGGTAGAAGTCGCGGACGTTCCGATTGAGCGGCCCGACGGCGACGACCGCCCCGGGATAGAGACGGCGCGCGGCGAGCATCGCCGCGAACGCGTCGAAGTCCGTGTTCCCGTGGGTCGCGATGACCGCTTCCGCCCGCACGAGCTCATTCTGCCGCCGCGCGGCCCGGCGGTCGCCCGCGCGCCCCGCTATATGTGCGCGATCGCCTCGATCTCGACGCGCGCCCCGCTGGGGAGCTGCGAGATGCCGACGGTGGAGCGAGCAGGGGGCCGGTCTCCGACGTGCTTCGCGTAGACCTCGTTCATCGCGCCGAAGTCGGCGAGGTCGACGAGGAAGACGGTCGTCTTCAGCAGCCTGTCGAGGCCGCTGCCCGCCGCCTCGAGGATCGCGCCGAGGTTCTCCATGATCTGCTCCGTCTGCTCGCTCACGCCGCCGCCGGCGAGCTCGCCGGTCTCTCGCGAGATGCCGAGCTGGCCCGCGACGAAGACGAGGTCGCCGACGCGGATCGCCTGGTTGTAGGGAGCGCCCTGAAACGGCCCGGGAGCGCGGTCGGTGCTGATGACGTCCTTCGTGGCCATGGCTGCCTCCTCGTCGTGGAGCGGGTGGTCACGCGTCCGCGCACGCACGCGCGAGCGCGACGCCGAGCGCCTTGAAGATCGCTTCGAGCACGTGCTGCGAGTCCTGGCCCTCGATCAGGCGCACGTGGATCGTGAGCCCTGCCGCCTCTGCGAGCCCGTTGAGGAAGGCGGCGGCAAGGTCCGTGCGCAGCCCGCCCGCCTGCGTCGAGGTCAGGTCCGCGTTGGAGACGACGAGCGAGGTCTCCGAGACCTCGAGGACGACCATCGCGAGCGCCTCGTCCGCGGGCGTGACCCCGAGCCCCCGGCGGGCTGCGCCCTCGCGCTCGAGCAACGGGCGGAAGGCACCTCCGAGGGTCGCTCCGGCGGTGCCGACCTCGGCCTCGGGCTCGTCCGGCGCGACCTCGAGCCGGATCTCGAACCCGCCGGTCGAGGCGAGCTGGCCGAGGAGATGGTCGAGGACGGCGACTCCCGTGGCGACGCTGCTCGGGCCGCCGCCGCGGCCGATCTGCGCTGCGCCCTCCTGCATCAGAGCTCGGCTCGGTCGATCGAGGCGCCGAGCTCCCGCAGGCGCTCGTCGATGCGCTCGTAACCGCGGTCGATCTGGCGGATGTTCCCGATCGTCGACGTCCCCTCTGCGCACAGGGCGGCGATGACCATCGCCATCCCGGCGCGGATGTCCGGGCTCTCGAGCCGCTCGCCGTACAACGTGGCCGGGCCCGTGACGACGACGCGATGCGGGTCGCAGAGGACGATGCGCGCGCCCATCGAGACGAGCTTGTCCACGAAGAAGAGCCTGCTCTCGAACATCTTCTCGAAGATGAGGATCGTTCCCCGCGCCTGGGTCGCGACGGTGACGGCGATCGAGGTGAGGTCGGCGGGGAATGCCGGCCAGATGCCGCTCTCGATCTTCGGGATCTGACCGCCGAGGTCGTCCTCGACGTAGAGGTCCTGGCCCGGCGGCAGCCGGACGCTGGAGTCGGAGACCTCGATCTCGATCCCGAGCTTGCGAAACGCCGGAACGACCGAGATCAGGTCGTCGGGCGACACGTCCTCGACGACGACGTCGCCCCCGGTCGCGGCGGCGAGGCCCACGAAGCTCGCGACCTCGATGTGGTCGGGCCCGATGCGAAACTCCCCGCCCGTCAGGCGGTCGACGCCGTCGATATGCAGGACGTTCGACCCGATGCCCTCGATCCGTGCGCCGAGCGAGACCAGGAACCGGCACAGGTCCTGGATGTGCGGCTCGCACGCGGCGTGCCCGAGCACCGTCTTCCCCTCCGCGAGGACGGCGGCCATGATCGCGTTCTCCGTCCCCATGACCGAGGCCTCGTCGAGGTAGAGGCGCGCGCCGACGAGCCGTTCGGCCGAGAGGTCGTAGACGCCGTCGACCTCGAAGTCGGCGCCGAGCGCCGCGAACGCGTGGACGTGCGTGTCCAATCTCCGTCGCCCGATCACGTCGCCGCCGGGCGGCGGGACGGTGACACGTCCGAAGCGCGCGAGCAACGGTCCCGCGAGCAGAAACGAGGCGCGGATCTCGCGCGCGAGCACGGGGTCGAGGTCGCTCTTCTCGACCCGCGTCGGATCGACGCGCACCTCGTTCGGCCCGGTCCAGGCGACGTCCGCGCCGATGTCCGCGAGGAGCTCCACCATCGTCTCGACGTCGCGGATGCGCGGGACGTTCGAGAGGTGGACGACGTCGCTCGCGAGGATGGAGCCGGCGAGGATCGGGAGCGCCGCGTTCTTGTTCCCCGCGGCACGCACGGTGCCGCTCAGCGGGCGCCCGCCCTCGATCACGAAGGACTCCATGGCGCGGGAATGGTACTCGGCGACCGGTGCCGGGCCGGTCGCGACGCGGGACTGCGGCGTCACGAGGAGAGGTGCTCGATCTCGAGCTTGGGCAGGGGGTCGCCGGGCTCGAGCCCGAGGACCTGGAGGTAGAACGAGAGCTCCGCCTCGAGGGACCGGACGATGTTCTCCGCCTTCCGGAACCCGTGGCCCTCGCCCTCGAAGAGCAGGTACGCGTGCGGGACGCCGCGCTCGCGCAGCGCGGCCACGATGAGCTCCGCCTGGGCCGGCGGGACGACCTCGTCGTCCGCGCCCTGGAGCACGAGCATCGGCGTCGAGATCCGGTCGACGTAGTGGATCGGGCTGCGCTCGCGGTAGAGGTCGGCGCGCTCCGGGTAGGGGCCGACGAGCGTGTGTTCGTAGCGGAGCTCGAACTTGTGCGTGTCGCCGTCGCCGAAGGCCTCCAGGTCGGCGAGGCCGAAGTACGAGGCGCCGGCCGCAAAGGCGTCGGTGAACGTGAGGGCGCAGATGGTCGTATACCCGCCAGCGCTTCCGCCCGTGATGAGGAGCCGCTCGCCGTCGACCTCGCCCGTCGCGGCGAGGTGGCGGGCGGCGTTCAGGCAGTCCTGCAGGTCGACGACCCCCCACTGGCCGTTCAGCCGCTCGCGGTACTCGCGGCCATACCCGGTCGAGCCGCCGTAGTTCACGTCGCAGACGGCGAACCCGCGCGAGGTCCAGAACTGCATCTCGAGGCTGAACATCGGCGTCGCGTTCCCCGTCGGGCCGCCATGGCTCATGACGATGAGCGGAGGGCGCTCCCCGTCGGGGCCGGCGAACTCGGGGTTCGTCGGCGGGTAGTAGAGCGCGAACGCGGTGAGGCCGTTCTCGGTCGGGAACTCGATCGAGCGGGGCACCGAGAAGGTCGCGGGATCGAGCTCGACGTCGGCGCTCCGGTGGAGCACCTCCGTCCTCCCCGTCGCGACGTCGAGCCGGACGACCTCGTGCGGCCTGGTCGCGGAGCCCGCGACGAGGACCGCCGTCGAGCCTTCGGCGACGACGTACACGCGCCACGCGTCGTAGGGGAGGTCGAGAGCGTCCAGCTCGCCCGTCTCGGGGTCGAGCAGCGCGAAGTGCGTGCGCCCGTCGCGGTCGTAGCCGCAGACGATCCTGCCGTCGCCGAGGAAGGCGTACGAGCTGGCGCCGAAGACCCAGGCCGGATAGCCGAACTCGACCTCCGCCGCGTACAGCACCTCCCGCTCGCCGTCGCGGACGCGCTCGAGGTTCCACCATCCACTCCGGTCGCTGGCGAACACGAGGTCGCCCGCGGGGCTCCACTCCGGTTGCCAGATCGACTCCTCGCCCGCCTTGCCCGCGACGAGCACGACGTCGCCCAGCGACCCACCGGGCCCGAGCTCGGCGGTGAAGAGCTCACAGCCGTCCCAGGGCATCCAGGGGAGGTCCCAGGCGAGGAAGCACAGCCGCGTGCCGTCGGGCGAAATCCGTGGGTTCGAGTAGAAGTCGCGTCCCTCCGCGACGACCCGCGGCTCCGCGGAACCGTCGGTCGGCACGACGACGAGCTCGTTCACGACGTCGGCGGAGCGCCCGCTCTCGGGATGGCGCTCGCGGACGCCGATCCAGAGCTTGCCGTCGGGCGTGACGCGCCCGTCGGCGAACCGGTGGCGCCGCCCCTCGACCGGCGGCGTGATCGCCACGGGGCTCGCGCCCGGCTCGACGCGGTACAGGCGCTGGTCGTCGAAGCTCGAGCAGAAGGCGACCCCGTCCGCGACGCAGTACGCGCCGCCGCCGTACTCGTGCACCATCGTCCGCAGGTTGAAGCCGGCGGGCGTCACGTCGCTGGGCTCCGCGCCGCCCTCGCTCTCCATCAGGACGACCCGCCCGCCCTCGGCGGGGCGCCCTTCGAGCCACCAGGTCGACCCGCCCGAGATCCACGGGAGGCTGAGCGACGTCCCCGCGCGCGCCACCAGGTCCGCGGTGATCGGCGACGACCAGGTGCCATACGGGGCGACGGTCGGGTGACGGTCCTGGGGAGCCAACGGCGGCGGCTATCGTACTCCGCCGTGCGGCCGACCCGCGACCAGGCCTGGGAGACGCTCACGCGGTACACGACGAGCGAGGCACTGCTGCGGCACGCGCTCGCGGTCGAGGCCTCCGTCGGCTTCTACGCCCGGCGCGACGGCGAGGACGAGGAGCTCTGGCGGGCGACCGCGCTCCTCCACGACTTCGACTACGAGATCCACCCCACGCTCGACAAGCATCCCCAGGACGGGGCGCCGATCCTGCGCGAGGAGGGCTACCCGGAGGAGCTGATCGAGGCAGTGCTGTCCCATGCCGAGCACCTCGCGATGCCGCGCGACACGCCGTTGAAGCGGACGCTCTTCGCCTGCGACGAGCTCTCCGGCTTCGTCCACGCGTGCGGGCTCGTGCGGCCGACGGGGCTCGACGGCCTCGAGCCGAAGTCCGTGAAGAAGAAGCTGAAGCAGCCGTCGTTCGCGGCGGGCGTGCACCGCGACGAGGTGTACGCCGGCGCCGAGCTCCTCGGGCTCTCGCTCGACGAGCACATCGCCAACGTCGTCTCCGC
>DASSCD010000160.1:0-3434 GCA_035698005.1 Gaiellaceae bacterium
GCCTTTCCCGCCCGTATCGACCTCCCCGATGGTTTCCAGCCGGAGGGGATCGCGACAGCGGGCCAGCAGTTCTACGTCGGCTCGATCCCGACGGGCGACGTCTACCGCGGCAGCCTCCGCACCGGTCAGGGATCGCTGTTCGTGAACGCCCCTGACGGCAGGCAGTCGATCGGGATGAAGGTCGACCGTGGCCGGCTGTTCGTCGCGGGCGGCCCGACCGGCGACGCATACGTCTACAACGCCCGCACAGGCGCGACGATCGCGACGTACGAGCTGCCGACGAGCGGCGCGACGTTCGTCAACGACGTCGTCGTCACCAAGCGCGCGGCGTGGTTCACCGACTCCCAGCGAGACGCGCTGTACCGGCTGCCGCTGGGGGCGGGCGGTCAGCCGGGGGCTGCGTCCACCGTAACGACGGTCCAGCTCACGGGCGACTACGACCACGTCGACGGGATGTTCAATCTCAACGGCATCGCGGCGACCCCGAACGGGAAGGCGCTGATCGTCGTGCAGTCGGCGACGGGCAGGTTGTTCACGGTCACGCCCGCCGGCGTGACGCGAGCCATCTCGCTCGCCGGCGGCCAGAGCGTGCCGAACGGCGACGGGATCCTGCTCGACGGCAAGACGCTGTACGTCGTGCAGAACCAGCTGAACCAGGTCGCGAAGATCCGCCTGGCGCCCAACCTCCGCTCCGGGAGAGTGCTCACGCGGATCACGAATCCCGGCTTCAGCGTGCCGACGACGATCGCCGAGCTGGGGCGCCGGCTCTACGCCGTGAACGCGCGCTTCGGGACACCTCCGACGCCGACGACGGACTACTGGGTGACGCAGATCAGGAAGTAGCTAGCCGACGCGGACGGACGCGATCGCGAGCGGAGTACGGCCGGCCTCGAGCCTGCAGCGCCAGCGCCCGCGCTGCAGGCCGAGGCCGCTCGCGATGGAGGTCGACACGACCCGCGCGCTCGCGACGCGTTGGGTCCGCGATGCCCCCGAAGGTGAGAGCCAGACCACGCGTAGGCGCTGACCGGCAGCGGGTCGTACAGAGAACGCGAACCGGGCGACAAGCGCCTTCGTGCCGCGCGGGACGCGCGTCCGCGGCGCTCCGGCGCCAATCACGCTGATCCACGTGCGCGAGACGAGACCCGTAGCAGGAGCAGGCAGCGTCTCGGCTCGCGCGACGGTGAGGAGCGGCTCGCTCCCGCTCGTCCCCCCGACGAGGATCTCGAGGGCTCCGGGGAGGAGGTCGCGTGGAAGCGGGATCGAGACGGCGTAGTCGCCTGCAGGGACGGAGACGGACGTCGGCGAGTACGTCCGTCCGGCCACGCGAAACGCGACCGAGAGAGTCGATGCGTGGCTCGCCGTGCCTCGCAGCTGGACGCGGCCAGTCTGCCGACTCAGCACCCAGCGCGGCTCGAGCCAGGACGCGGAGACGGTCACGGCGGGGGACGTTCCCCAGTCCTCGAACAGCGCGCTCGAGATCCTGACCGGCTGACCGCCGGACGCACCGACGACGTACGTCCCGGGCGAGGAGCCCGTGACGGCGAACGCGATGCGCTGTCCGTCCGGCGACCAATGCGGGCGAAGAAGAGGCGGCGACGTCCCGACGTCCACGATCTGCCGCACCTCGCCGTCGTCGACGTCGAGCGTGTGCAGACGGCCCGTCGAGCCGAAGAGGAGCCGCGAGCCGTCCGGCGACCAGTCCGGCGACCGCTCGGAGAGGCCCGGGTCCGAGACGAACACGACCGGATCGGTTCCGTCGGCGTTCACCATGCAGAGCTCCTGTCGGCGGTCGAAGCGGCACTGGAGCGCGATCTTCGACCCGTCCGGCGACCACGTCGGGCGGACGGTCTCCGCGGTGGTCAGCTGCAAGTCGAGGATCCGTCGCGTCGTCCCGTCCGCGACCCGAACCGCACACAGGCCGCCGCTGCATTGGTACGCGATCTCGGCTCCGGTCGGCGACCAGGCGTACGCGTTGTGCATCGCAGAGTCGCCCCTGCCCGCCGGGAGGACCTCGCGGTCGCCCGTGCCGTCGACGCGCACGACGCGGATCGTCCAGGGGTCGCGGTTGACGCTGTAGGCGATGAAGCGCCCGTCGGCCGACCAGACGGGCGCCGTCCCGCCGGGGACCGGGAAGGTGCTCAGCGCCGATCCGTCCGGGTACATGAGCCGGATCGCGCCCGCCGCGCCCATCGTCATCTTCCCGTTCGGGCCAGGGAACGCCGTCGGCGCGGAGGAGCCCGCGGTGGCCAGGACGGCGGTCGAGCCGAGCAGGACGAGCAGGGTCGTCGAGAAGCGGCTTCGCATGCTCGGAGACTCTGTCACGGACCTCAAGATCGGCTCAAGGCACGTCTACGGCTTCCCCCCATAGCGGCGCTCGCGCCGCGTCTCCCGCGCACGGGCGCGCCACCGCCGCTTGAGCTCGCGGTGCTCGCGGGACCCGCGGCGCATGCCGACGTGACGCAGCTCCCGCTGGAGCTTGAGATAGCTCGCCCAGCGGGCGGGGTCGAGCGTGCCGGACTCGAGCGCCTCGCGGACCGCGCAGCCGGGCTCCGTGTCGTGGCCGCAGTCGTTGAAGCGGCACTGCGCGGCGAGCTCGGCGACGTCGGAGAAGGCGCTGTCCACGTCGCCTTCCCAGACCTGGAGCTCGCGGAGCCCGGGCGTGTCGACGAGAATCGAGCCGTCCCGGAGGACGAGCAGCTGCCGATGCCGCGTCGTGTGCCGCCCGCGGCCGTCGCGCCTGAGGTCGCCGGTCGGCATCAGCGTGCGGCCGGCGAGGCGGTTCACGAGCGTCGACTTCCCGGTGCCCGAGGAACCGAGCAGCGCGAAGGTCCGCGCCGGCCGGAGGAACGCGCGGACCTCGTCGATCCCGTGCCCGGTCACGTTGCTGACCGGGAGCACGGGCACGCCTACGGCGACCGCCTCCGCCTCGTCGATCTTCCGCAGGTCGTCGCAGAGGTCGAGCTTCGTGAGCACGACGACGGGGTCGGCCCCGCTGTCCCAGGCCGCGGTGAGATACCGCTCCAGCCTGCGTGGGTTGAAGTCCCCGTCGAGCCCGGCGACGAGGAAGAGCACGTCGACGTTCGCGACGAGGATGTGCTCCTCCGCCTTCAGCCACGGGGTCTTGCGCGAGAACTTCGTCCGGCGGGGCAGCACGGCCTCGATCGCGGCCCGATCCCCGGGCGCGTCGCAGATCGCGACCCAGTCGCCGACCGCAGGCATGCCGCCCCAGAGCTCGTCGTCCCGGAGCTTGCCGCGGGCGTGCGAGAGCAGGTCGCCGCGGACGCCGCGGACGTAGTAGCCGCCGCGATGCTCTGCGACGACGCGAGCGGGCTCGAAGCCTCGCTCGGAGTGGGTTGTGAAGGCCGCCTCGAGCTCGTCGGTCCAGCCGAGGGCGGCCAGGGTTGGATCGAGCAACGCTGACTCCTCTTCTCGAA
>DASSCD010000161.1:0-2357 GCA_035698005.1 Gaiellaceae bacterium
GCGCGGCGCAGGACCGGTTCGTGACGATCCTCGCCCGACGCTAGGAGTCGCCGAGCAGCTCGCGCAGGTCCGCCTCGGAGAGGACGCGGACGCCGAGGGCCTCCGCCTTCGCTGCCTTCGAGCCAGGGCTCTCGCCGGCGATCACACCGGTTGTCTTCCCCGACACAGACCCGGCGACCTTTGCTCCCCGCGCCTCGAGCGCGGACGTCGCCTCCTCGCGGGTGAATCCCTCGAGCGTGCCGGTGAGAACGTACTGGTGGCCCGTGAGCGGGCCCTCGGCGGGCGGCTCCGTCTCCGTCGTCGCCAGCTGGAGCCCGAGGCCGCGGAGCTCCTCGACGAGCGCGCGGTTCTCCTCGTCGGCGAACCACTCGCCGATCAGCACCGCCCGATCGGGCCCGATCCCCTCGACCTCCTGCAGCTCCTCCTGCCCAGCAGCCACAAGGGCGTCCGCGGTGCCGAAGTGGAGCGCGAGGTTGCGCGCGATTACCCAGCCGACCTTCGGGATGTTGAGCCCGAAGAGCACACGCGAGAAGGGCTGCTCTTTCGACCGCTGGATCGACTCGTATGCGCGCGAGGCGGAGAGCTCGGCATATCCCTCGAGCCCGGCGAGCTGCTCCTCGGTGAGGCGGTAGAGGTCCGGGAGCGAGCGGACGAGCCCCTCGTCCCACAGCTTCTTGACCGTGTTGCCGCCGACGTTCTCGATGTCCATCGCGGCGCTGACCCAGTGATAGAGCGTCTCCAGGCCGCGCGACGAGCAGGCACGGTTCGGGCAGCGGTGCATCACCTCGCCCGCCGGTTTCACGATCGTGGTCTTGCAGAGCGGGCACTTCTTCGGCATTCGCCACGGCTTCGTGCCCGGCTCGTGCTCGCCGGCAGGCCCGACGACCTGCGGGATGACGTCCCCGGCGCGCTGCACGATCACGAGGTCGCCGACGCGGATGTCCTTGCGGCGGATGTCGTCCTCGTTGTGCAGGGTCGCGCTGGACACGGTGACGCCGCCCACGTGCACGGGCTCGAGCTCGGCGAGCGGGTTGAGGACGCCGGTCCGCCCCACCCGCACGTGGATCGCCAGCAGGCGCGTCACCGCCGCCGTCGGCGCCCACTTGAACGCGCGCGCGAAACGGGGCCGACCGTGGAGCGAGCCCAGGCGCTCCTGCTGCGCGAACGAGTCGACCTTGATGACGACGCAGTCGATCTCGTAGTCGAGCTCCGGGCGGCGGGCCTCCCAGGCCGCGCACGCCTCCGCCACCTCCTCGATCGTCTCGACCCGCTCGGCGTGCGGGTTCGTGCGGAAGCCGCGCTCGCGCAGCCAGGCGAGCGTCTCCCACTGGGTCTCCGGCGCAGCGTCGCCGTGCACTCCGACGCCGTACACGTAGATCGCGAGCGGCCGCTCGGCGGTGATCGCCGGGTTGAGTTGGCGGAGCGAGCCGGCCGCCGCGTTGCGGGGGTTGGGCGCAGGTTTCTTGCCGGCTGCCACCTGCGCCTCGTTGAAGCGCGCGAAGCCGGAGAGTGGGAAGTAGACCTCGCCCCGCACCTCGAGCACGTCGGGCGGCTCCCCGTCGACGGCGAGCATGCGCAGCGGCACCGACTCCAGCGTGCGCAGGTTGCCGGTGACGTCCTCCCCGCGGAGGCCGTCGCCGCGCGTCTCGCCGCGCGCGTACGCGCCGCGCTCGTAGACGAGGGAGACCGCCGAGCCGTCGATCTTCGGTTCGACCACGTACGCGACCGGCTCGTCGGTGCCGAGGCGCTTGCGGATGTCCTCGGCCCACTTCGCGAGCGCCTCCGCGGTCGTCACCTTCTCGAGCGAGCCCATCGGCGACAGGTGCTCGACCTTGCGGAAGCCGTCGGCGGGGGGCGCGCCGACCCGCTGCGTCGGCGAGTCGGGCGTGACGAGCTCGGGGTGGTCGGCCTCGAGGGCGGCCAGCTCGTCGTAGAGCGCGTCGTAGGCCGCGTCGGAGAGCTCCGGGTCATCGAGGACGTGGTAGCGGTAGTTGTGGTGCTCGATCAGGCGGCGGAGCTCGGCCGCGCGGTCTGCGGGCGCCCTGGCCTTCGTCCTAGAGGACATCCAGGAGCTCCGCGGGCTCGCGGACGAACGCGTCCGGCTCCTCCTCGAGAAGCCGCTCGTCCGCGTGGATTCCCCCCCACGCGACGGCGACCGCGAACACGCCCGCGGCCTTCGCCGCCCGGATGTCGAACGGGGAGTCCCCGACGTAGGCGGCCTCTGCGGGTGCGGCGCCGAGCCGCTCGAGCGCGAGGAGCACCGGATCCGGCTCGGGCTTGTGGCGCTCGGTGTCCTCGTACCCGACGACGACCTCGAACTCCTTCGCGAGCTCGGGGAAGCGGTCGAGCGCGAGCTC
>DASSCD010000162.1:0-2990 GCA_035698005.1 Gaiellaceae bacterium
ACGAAGTCGGCGTAGGCGCGGGACGACAGCGTCGTGCGGACGCCCTTCGTCGCCGTCAGGTCCTTGAGGCCGATCGGCACGCCGTGGAAGGGCGCGTCGGACGCCACGTTGTCCGCCTCACGGGCCGCCTCGCGGGCGCCGTCGGCGAGTACCGTGACGAACGCGTTCAGCTCCGGGTCGATGCGCGCGATCCGCTCGAGGTAGAGCTCGACGAGCTCGCTCGACGAGACCTCGCGGCGCCGGATCAGCGCGGCCTGCTCGGTCGCGGGCAGGAACGCGAGATCCATCGATGGCGAGGGCCGGACTTGAACCGGCGACACCACGGTTTTCAGCCGTGTGCTCTACCAGCTGAGCTACCTCGCCGAGGCACCGCAGTGTAGCCGCCTCTCCCGTGCACGAGCATCCGCGGCCGGAGGCCGGCTTCGCCGGCCGGGAGGCCAGGTGCGAGCTCGCTACGCGGCAGCGAGAAGGAGGGGGCACGTGGGGGAACCATGGGTTCCCCTGCGACGAGAGCCCCGATAGCCTTCGGCGCCGTGGAAGGGCGCAGGCGGGAGGTTGCGATCATCGGGGCGGCGCTCGATCTCGGGCAGGCGCGGCGCGGCGTCGACATGGGCCCGTCGGCGATCCGCTACGCGGGGCTCGCCGAGCGGCTCGAGAGCCTCGGGATCGCGGTCCGCGACCACGGGAACGTGGCGGCGGCGGTGCCGGAGGCCACGGCGCTCCAGGACGAGCGCGCACGGTTCCTGCCGGAGATCAAGGAGACGTGCGAACGGATCGCCGCCGCGGTCGCGGAGGAGTCCCGCGCGGGTGCGACCCCGCTCGTCCTCGGCGGCGACCACTCGGTCGCGCTCGGCACGCTCGGCGGGCTCGCGTCGGTCCACGGCGTCGGCGGCGTCCTCTGGATCGACGCGCACTCGGACATCAACACCCCCGAGACGAGCCCGAGCGGGAACGTCCACGGAATGGGCCTCGCGGCGGCGCTCGGTCTGGCAGGAGACGCGTTCGACAGCGACGCCTGGCCGCTGCCTGCGGTCGACGCGGCACGGGTCGCGCTCCTCGGGATCCGCGAGCTCGACGAGGGAGAACGAGGCCTGCTGCGGAACGCGGGCGTGCGGGTCTTCACGATGAGCGAGATCGACCGCATCGGGGTCGAGCGGGCGGTGCGGGAGGCGCTCGACCGCATCGCAGGGCCTGGCTTCGTGCACGTGTCGCTGGACATGGACTCGCTCGACCCGACGATCGCGCCCGGCGTCGGGACGCCGGTCAAGGGAGGGCTCACCTACCGGGAGGCGCACCTCGCCCTCGAGCTCGTGGCCGAGTCGGGGCTCGCACGGTCGCTCGAGGTCGTCGAGGTGAACCCGATCCTCGACCGGGAGAACCAGACGGCGAAAACCGCCGTCGAACTCGTCGCGAGCGCGCTCGGCAAGACGATCTTCTGACGCCAGTGCGGATCCGCGAGCGCGGATCCCGCCCTGCGAGAGCCTTTGAAGGTGGTCGCTTCGCGACCGCAGCGCAACGACTCCTCGGCGGCTAGGCGGTCACGGCGCCGAACTGCGGGATCACGTCCTTCCCGTAGGCGCCGAGCACCTCCTCCTGGCCCTCGGTCATCAGGTAGATGTTGAACTGGTCGACGCCGACGGCCTCGAGCTCCTTCAGCTTCGCCGTCGCCTGCTCCGGGGTGCCGAGCACGCAGAAGCGGTCGCAGATCTCGTCGGTGACGAACTCCCCGTGCTTCGCGCCGACCCGCGAGTGCTCGTTGTAGTCGTAGAACTTCCGCACTCGCACGTACTCGGTGAGCTCGTGCGGGATCTCCGACTCGAAGCCGTAGCGCTCGATGAGGTCCATCACGTGGTTCGAGACCATCGCCGGGAACCAGCGGACCTGCTCCCGAGCGCTCGCGATGTCGTCCGAGATGTGGCTCGGCGCCGAGACGATGCACTTGAGCTCCGACGGGTCGCGCCCGGCCTCCTCGGCCGCTCTTCGTGCCGTGTCCATGATCCACTGAACGATCACCGGGTCGGCGAGCTGGATGATGACGCCGTCGCCGACGCGTCCAGCGACCGCGAGCGCCTTCGGGCCGTAGCCCGCGACCCACATCGGGATCTCCGGTAGCTCCGGCCGCACCCACTTGAGCTGGAGCTCCTTGTCGTTCCAGTCGACGGTCCGCCCGTTCATGAAGTCTTTGATCATCCGGCAGCGTCGCTCGAACTCCGCCACCTTCACCGGCTTCTGCCCGATGTAGCGCCGCGCGGAGTCGCCGCGGCCGATACCCATCACCATGCGCCCGTCGGAGATGTCATGGAGCGTCGCGTAGCCGCTCGCGAGCACAGTCGGCTCGCGCGTGCCGGGGTTCGTCACGCAGTGGCCGAACTTCATCGTGCTCGTCGCCTGCGCCGCGAGCGTGAGCAGTGGGAACGACTCCTGCCAGAGGACGTGGGAGTCGTACGTCCACCCGTACTCGAAGCCGTGCGACTCGGCGAGCTGGAAGAGCTCGACCAGGCGATCGGGTGGTGGATCGGGCAGGACGGTGACGCCGAAGCTCAGTGGCATGTTCTCTCCTTCGCTCGTCGAGAGGACGATTATCGCGCTACAGCGCCGCTCGGCGGAGCACGACGAGCGAAGCTGCCGAGAGGCCGGCGATCGCCGCGAACGCGACGCGCCCGTCTCCGGGAGGGTCGAAGGCGAGGCCTGCGAGCGGCGTGCCGAGGAGGATCGCGAGGATCGCTGCCGCGTTCACCGCGGCCATGGCGGCCGCCGGCGCATCCGGGCGCAGGCGCTGCGCGGCAGCGAACACGACCGCGAACGGAAGCCCGGCGCCGAGCCCGAGGACGAGCGCGGCCGCCGTGGAGACCCAGAGCGGCCCGCCGAGCGCGAGGGCGGCGGACCCGCACGCGACCCCGGCGACGCCGACGACGGCGACCCGTCGTCCCGCGCCCTTCGCAGCGAGCCACCCTCCGGCGGGCCGGGTGACGATTCCCGCGAAGAGCACG
>DASSCD010000163.1:0-4179 GCA_035698005.1 Gaiellaceae bacterium
AAGCCGGTCGACGCCGAACAGCTCGACCGTGGCCGGCCACTCGAACGCGGGCGCCGGCGAACCCTCGAGCGCGGACTCGAGCTCTCGGAGGACCGAGGCGACGCGGGTGGGCGAGAGCCGCGAGCCCGAACGGAGCGAGGCGGCCGCGGACTCCCCGATCCCCGCCTCGGCAGCCCGGGTCGCGACCGAGCGCATCACGTCGAGCGTGAGCTCCTCGACGTCCTGCGGCAGCAGGCCCATGGCCTCCATCTGCTTGAGCACGTCCACGGCCGCGTCCGTGGCCTCCGGGTGGTCCAGGGGAGGCTCGACGGAGCGGATCTGGATCGTTCCCATGCTCCGTATGGTATCCGAACCCGCTCCACTCGTCACGCTCGCCATCGTGCGGCCACGCTACCGAGGGCCGCCGACAGCACTCGGCCGAGGTGTCGGCGGCGGCGCCTATCCTGGGTGGATGACCTGTCAGGTCTGCGGCGAGCCGATCCCGGAGCGGGCGAGCTTCTGCCCCAACTGCGGCACGCCCGTCGGCGCCCCGTTCCGGACCGAGGAGCGGAAGATGGTCACGGTCCTGTTCGCCGACCTGGTGGACTCGACCGGCCTCGCGCAACGCCTGGACGCCGAACGCGCGCGCGAGATCCTCGGCCACTTCTTCGACGCCGCCTCCGAGGAGCTGCTCGCGCTCCGCGGCCGGGCGGAGAAGTTCATCGGGGACGCCGTGATGGCCGTGTTCGGCCTCCCCACCGTGCACGAGGACGACGCGCTCCGGGCCGTCCGCGCGGGGCTCGCGATCCGCGCCCGCACGCGCCGGCTCAGCGGGACCTTCGGGCTGTCCGAGCCCCTGGACGTCCACGTCGGCATCGCCTCGGGCGAGGCCGCGACCGGCCTCGGCCCCGCCGGCCAGCTCCTCGTCACCGGGCCCGTGGTGAACGCGGCCGCCCGCCTCCAGGCGGCGGCCGGGCCCGGGGAGGTGCTCGCCGGCGAGACCACGGTCGCGCTCACCGTGAACGAGGTCTCGTACGCGGAACGGCGCAGCGTCGAGGCGAAGGGGTTCGACGGCGAGCACCTCGCCGGCTTCCCGGTCGAGAGCATCACGCCCCGCTCGAGCCGCCGGACGATCCCGTTCGTCGGCCGCACGAGCGAGCTCGCGATCCTGCGCGAGAGCCTCCACCGCGCGACGAGCACGGGCCACCCCGCGCTCGTCACGATCGTCGGCGAGCCTGGCATCGGCAAGTCGCGCCTCGCCGACGAGCTCGTCGCGGGGCTCGGCGACGACGTCCCCGTGCTCGACGGGCACGCCCGCCCGTTCACCGACTCCGCGACGTTCGCGCCGGCCGCCACGATCGTGGCCGAGCTCGCCGGCCTCGAGGAACAGGACCCGCCCGACAAGGCGAAGCGGCGGCTGCACGAGCTCGTGGAACGCCACGGCATCGCGCAGGACCACGTGGTCGAGCGGCTCTCGCTGCTGTTCGGCATGGCGGACCGTCCGAGCCGGTCGTCGTTCGTGCAGGACGTGCAGTCCGGCTTCCTCACGCTCGTCGACGGCATCGCGAGCGACGCGCCGGCCGTGCTCGTGTTCGAGGACGCCCACACGTTGAAGGCACCGATGCTCGACCTGATCGAACGGCTCGGGACGCCGGCACGCGCCGGCAAACGCGGCGCGCTCGTCCTCGCACTCGCGCGACCCGAGCTCCTCGACGCCCGCCCGGCCTGGGGCACGACGACGGCGAACGCGGTCCGCCTCCAGCTCGACCCGCTCACCCCGGCCGAGTCGGTCGACCTCGCACGGCAGGCGTCGGGCCGGCGGATCGAGGACGCCGAAGCGACCGAGATCGCGGAGCGCGCCGGCGGCAACCCGTTCTTCATCATCGAGACGACCGGCATGTTCCTGCCGGGCGGGGCCGCGTCCGGGACGGCGCTCCCGCCGACGGTGCAGGCCGTCGTCTCGGCGCGGCTCGACCAGCTGCCGCCTCGCCTTCGCGAGCTGACGCGGCGCGCATCGACGTTCTTCGTCTCGTTCGATCTCGACGAGATCCGCACGATCGACCCCGACGTCAGCGACGAGGAGCTCGAGAAGCTCGAGGAGGCCGAGGTCATCGTGCGTGAGGACGAGAGCCACGCGGTGCCGCGCTGGCGCGTTCGCCACGCGACGCTCAAGGACGTCGCGTACGCGAGCCTGCCGAAGCGCGAGCGCGTGCGCCTCCACCAGCTGCTCGCCGACCGTCTCCTCGGCGCGGGGCATGCCGCGTGGGCCGCGGACCACCTCGAGCTCGCGGCGATCAATGCGCTCGACCTCGACCGGGACGATCGCGAGGTCGCCGAGCGGGCGGTCCGTGCGCTCGTCGACGCGGGCGACGTCGCGCGGCGGCGGATGGAGAGCCGGACCGCGATCGACTACTACGACCGCGCGCTCGCTCTCGCCGGCGCCGAGGAGCGCTGGGGCATCCGGGAGGGCAGGGCGCTCGCGGGAGCCGGCGAGGCGCACTACTGGCTCGGCGAGTACCCCGCTGCTCGGCAGGCGCTCGAGCGAGCCGTCGAGCTCGGGACGGCGACGGGCGACGCGTTCACGCTCACGCTCGCGCTGCGGTTCCTCGGCGACATCGCGATCAACGTCGAGGCGGACCTCGACAAGGCGGAGGACCTGCTCGCGCGGTCGCTGGCGGCGGCCGAGGAGTACGGCGATCCGTGGGCGATCGTGCGGACGCTCCTGTTCGCCGGGTGGGTGCCCTGGACGAGGCGGCAGAACGCCGAGGCGGACGCCATCTGGCGCCGGGCGCTCGAGGTCGCGGACCCCGAGGACGGCTGGGCCCGCGTCCGCGCGCTGAACTCGCTCTCGGTCAACCTCACCGGCGGGCCGGGGTACGGGCCCGAGCACCCCGAGGCCGCCGAGCGAGCGCTCGAGGTCAGCGACGAGGCGCTCGCGCTCGCCGAGGAGATCGGCGACCAGTTCAGCGTCGCGATCGCGACCGTGCAGCGGTCACGGGTGCTGGACGACATGGGACGGCAGGAGGAAGCGTTGCCGGGGCTCGACCGCGCGATCGCGATCTTCGAGGAGCTTGGCGCGAGGTGGGAGCTCGCGGACGCCCGCGCCGAGCGCGGGATCGTGTACCGGGAGCTCGGGCGCCTCGACGAGGCCGAGGAGGACCTGCGGGCGGCGATCCGCATCTCCGAGGAGCTCGGCGAGCGTCAGATGGGCGAGTGGACGTGGCGGGCGCTCGCGCTCGTCGCCGAGAAGCGGGGCGACCAGGCGGAGGCCGAGCGCCGGTGGCGCCGATCGCGAGAGGCCCAGGCGCAAGGACCGAAGTAGGTCGCGACGCGAACGCCGGTCGAGGTGGTGATGTCCCGATCCTCGGGTCGACGCCCCCGAACGCCCGTGATCATCGGTCGCGGCTCTCGCTCTCGATCTCGTCACGGACGGCCCCGAGCACCTCGAGCTCGATGAGATCCTTCGGTCGTCCGGCCGCGCGTTTCATGCGCATCAGATCGTCGATCGATGCCACGAGGACCTCGAGCCCGTCGAGATCGAACACCTCGGCTCGCTCGGCGAGACCGTCGAAACCGCCCACCCCAGCGGGCGTGCCCAGGATGTCGAGGTCTCCGGCACTCGATGTGAACGTGAAGTGATCCCCTGCGGCGAGGGTCTTGGCATCCAGGAGGAACGGGACCGCTTCGCCGACACCGCGGAGCTCCACATCTAGCTCGCGAAGGGCTTCCGCAAGACGCTCGAGGTTCTCGGGCGAGCGCTCGTAGCAGATGTCCGTGTCGCGCGTGACCGTCGGTGAGCCGTGCAGTCGTCCGCCGAGTCCCCCGATCACGACGAAACGAACGCCGTAACGATCGAGCGACCTGAAGACCGACAAGGGGTCCCATTGCCCACCGCTCACCTCCGCTTCGCTCCTGCGAGGAACCTGTCGAGAGCGCGGGCCTCGGCGACGGCCGCCCGGAGCCGCTCGATCGGCGACAGCCTGCGCAGCTCCCAGACCTGCGTGCGATCGACCCCAGCTCCAGGTCGCGGAACGCTCAGGAGCTCCTTGCCGCACGCGGCGAGCAACCGGTCGAGGGTATCCACCCGGGGGACGACCGTCCGTGACTCGATCCGCGCGACCGTCGGCTGCGGCATCCGGGCCTTGAGGGCCAGGGCGCGTTGTGACAGACCTGCGTGACGTCGGGCATCTCGCAGCGTTC
>DASSCD010000164.1:0-3581 GCA_035698005.1 Gaiellaceae bacterium
GAGCGGCTCCTCGGAGCGCGGGTTGTCCGAGGTCACGATCACGTGGTCGGAACGCTCGAGCGCGACCCGCCCCATCAGCGGGCGCTTGCCCCGGTCGCGGTCTCCGCCGGCGCCGAACACGACGATGACCTTCCCTTCGCCGAGGTCGCGCGCGGCGCGGAGGACCGTGTCCAGCGAGTCGGGCGTGTGCGCGTAGTCGACGACCACGGCGAACGGCTGACCTTCGTCGACCGCCTCGAAGCGGCCCGGGACGTCCGCCACCGCGGCGATGCCTTCCGCGATCTCGTCCTCGTCGACGTCGAGGAGCAGGCCGGCAGCGACGGCCGCGAGGACGTTCTCGACGTTGAAGCGCCCGCGGAGTCGCGTCTCGAGGTCGATGCCGGCCGCGCGGAGCCTTGTCCCCCCCGCGCGCAGCTCGAGCTCCTCGGGCCGGACCTCGCCCGCGTCGAGCCCGAACGTGACGAGGGGGGCCCGGTGCGCGTGGGCGAGCTCGTCGGCCAGGCGCCTCCCCCACTCGTCTCCGACGTTGACCGCCGCGGGCGGCGGCGCAGCGCCGGTGAACAGCCGCCGCTTGGCCTGGAAGTAGTCGTCCATCGTCCCGTGCAGGTCGAGGTGGTCCTGGCTCAGGTTCGTGAAGACGAGAGCGTCGAAGCGGACGCGGTCGAGCCGCTTGAGCTCCGACCCGTGAGACGAGGCCTCGACCGCGGCGCTGCGGTCGCCCGCGTTCGCCATCTCGCGGAAGAGCCGTTGGAGGTCGATCGCCTCGGGCGTCGTGAACGGCGCCGGGCGCTCCTCTCCGCCGACGACCCAGCGCACCGTGCCGACGAGCCCCGGGCGGCGACCGGCGGCGCCGAGCACGCCCTGGAGCAGGAACGCAGTCGTGGTCTTCCCGTTCGTGCCCGTCACGCCCACGATCTCGAGCTCCTTCGTCGGCTCGCCGAAGAAGGCGTCCGCCGCGACCGCCATGGCTGCGCGGCTGTCGGGGACCACGAGCTGCGGCACACTCACGTCGAGCTCGCGCTCGACGACGAGCGCGATCGCTCCCTGTTCGATCGCCTCCCACGCCAGGTCGTGGCCGTCGACGCTCGAGCCCCGCACGCAGAAGAAGAGCGCTCCGGCCGAGACGGTGCGCGTGTCGTACGCGAGGTCGACGATCTCCGCCGGCCCGGCTCCGGCCACCTCGCTGGGCGCGAGCGCCCGGATCAGAGCCTCGAGCTCCACCTGCGGGGAGGCTAGACGACGGGGTGAGGGTCAGCGCTTCTTCGCGGGCTGGCGGGGAGCGTCCGGCGGCACCTCCAGGTGCTGGAGGTTGAAGCGCGCGATTTCCCTGAAGGCGGGTGCGGCGACGTCGCCGCCGTAGATCGAGCCCTGCGGCTCGTCGACCATCACCATGATCACGAGGCGCGGCTTGGTCGCCGGCACGAGACCCACGAACGAGGCGACGTAGCGCGAGTGCGAGTAGCGGCCGTTCGCGTCGATCTTCGCGGCCGTGCCCGTCTTGCCGGCAACGGTGTACCCGGGGATCGCGGCCGCCGTGCCGGTGCCCTCGAGCACGACGCCGCGGAGCATCGACATCATCTGGTCGGAGACCTGGCGCGAGACCACGCGGCGGCGCTTCCTCGGCTCCGCCTCGCGCCCGTCGATGCGCTCGATCAGGTGCGGGCGGACGAGGACGCCCCCGTTGCCGATCGCCGCATAGGCGCGCGCCATCTGGATCGGCGTCACCGCGATGCCATGGCCGATGGGAACGGTGCCGATCGTCGACCCGGACCACTGGTCGAGCGGAAGCGCGAACCCGGGCGACTCGCCCGGGAAGTCGATCCCGGTGGGGCTGCCGAACCCGAAGCGGTCGATCCACGAGGCGAGGCGGCCGGCGCCGAGCCGCTGCGCGATCGTGATCGTCCCGATGTTGGACGAGTACTCGACGACCTGGCGTACGGTCAGCCGTTCCGTGCCCCGAGTATGCGACTCGCGGATCACGCGGTCCGCCACCTTGATCGTCGGTGCGAGGCGGAACGACGTCCGCGGCGTCACCATACCCTCCTGCAGCGCGGCGGCGACGGTCACGAGCTTGAACGTCGAGCCTGGCTCGTACGTGTCCGTGACGGCGCGGTTCCTTCTGCGGTCTGGCCGCGTCTTCGCGAAGCTGTTCGCGTTGAAGCCGGGCGCGGTCGCCATCGCGAGCACGGCCCCAGTGTGCGGGTCCATCACGATCGCGGACGCGGCTCTCGCGCCGTACCTGCGGACCGTCTCCTGGAGCACGACCTCCGCGTTCGACTGGATCTGATGGTCGAGCGTCAGGCGCACCCCCCGCCCTGGCGTCTCCGGCTTCGTCGAGACGACGTCGAGCGCGCGGCCGATCGGGTCCTTGACGATCGTCTGGCTCCCCGGTCGCCCGGCGAGCACCTTCTCGAGCGACCGCTCGAGACCCTCCAGGCCCACGTTGTCGAGCCCGGCGAACCCGACGACCTGCGCGGCGACCGGTCCCTGCGGGTACGTCCGCAGCTCCTCGGGGTAGAACCCGAGCCCGGCGAACCCGAGCTTCTCGAGCTCCTCCGCTCGCACCGGGTCCGCCTTCCGCGCCACGTATACGAACCCGTGCGAGCGGTCGGTCAGCGCCGCGTACGTCGGTCCTGGCTCGGCGCCCAGCAGCCTGACCGCGGCCAGCGTCACCTCGCGCGGGCGGTCGACCTGCCGCGGGTTCGCGAACACCGTCGTTGTGGGCTTCCCGATCGCGAGCGGCTCGCCGTTCCGGTCGACGATCGAGCCGCGTCCCGCGGGGACGACGACGGTCTCCCGATGCTGGTGCAGGGCCATCGCCGCGTAGGCGTCGCCGTTGACCGCCTGGAGCCAGAAGGCCCGCCCGAGCGCGGCCGCGAGGAGGAGGGCGAACGCCGCGGCGAGCACGACGATCCGCCGGTTCGCGGCCTTGACCCTCACCGCCCGAGGCGCAGGTACGTCGTCGTGTCCGGATCGGCTTGCCGCAGACCGAGCTCCTTCTCCGCGAGCCGCTCGATGCGCGCGGTGGCGGACGCGCTCGAGAGCCCGGAGCGTAGTCCCGCGATGTCGCCCTTGAGCTCGGAGCGCTCGCGGCCGACCTGGTCGAGCTGGATGTTCAGCCGCAGGACGCTGACGTTGACGGCCACGACGCCCGCGAGGAGCACTGCGAAGAGCACGATCCAGATCACGCCGCCCGCAAGGAGACGGGGCCTCGCGCGCGAGCGCGTGCGCGCCCGTGCGGTCCTGGCAGCCTGGGCGACGGTCGACACTAGACCTTCACTCCAGCCCGCAGGCGCGCGGAGGCGGCGCGCGGGTTCGACGCGGTCTCCCGCGCGGACGGGCGGACCGGCTTCGGGGTGAGGATGCGGAGCTCGGGCTCGTGCCCGCAGACGCACACGGGCAGCTCCGGTGGGCACGTGCAGCCGCGCGCGAGATCGCGCAGGAAGCGCTTCGCGATCCGGTCCTCGAGCGAGTGAAAGCTCATGACGGCGAGGCGCCCGCCGGGGCGGAGCATCTCGAACGCGGCGGGAAGCCCCGCTTCGAGCGATTCGAGCTCGTGGTTGACCTCGATCCGGAGCGCC
>DASSCD010000165.1:0-4726 GCA_035698005.1 Gaiellaceae bacterium
TCGCATCCCTTGACCCCGGCCATGCTCCGACCGGAATCGACGCGGTCATCCTGTAACCGTGCGGGTTATGTCGCGTTCGGTCGCTACCCGTCGCGACCTGTCCGAACCTGCGGTTCTATGCGCCCGGCAGGAATCGAACCTGCGACCTCGCGCTCCGGAGGCGCGCGCTCTATCCCCTGAGCTACGGGCGCTCGGGGCCACAAGTGTAGACGCCTCCTCGCCGGCGAGGTCGTAGGCTGCCGGGGTGCCGCTCGGCGACGTCAACGAGACGTACACCGATCTCGTCACGGCGGTGTTCTCGTCGACGATCGCGGCGAAGGCGTGGTTCGCGACGGCGGCGGTCGCCCTCGCGGCCGTGCAGGTCACGACGGCGGCGCGCATCTACGGGCGTCTCGACTTCCTTCCCGAGCGTGGGGCGACCGTTGCGACGGTCCACCGCTGGTCGGGTCGCCTCGCCTTCGTGTGCACCCTGCCCGTGTTCTTCCACTGCGTCACGATCCTCGGCTGGCAGACGCCGGACACGCGTGTCGCCGTGCACTCGATCCTCGGCACGCTCGTGTACGGGGTCTTCGCGGCGAAGGTCCTCGTCGTGCGCGACCGCTCGCTTCCCGGCTGGGCGCTGCCTGCGGCCGGCCTCACCCTCGCCTCGACGCTCGGCCTCCTGTGGGCGACGTCGGCGCTCTGGTACTTCCTGAACGTGAGGTTCGGCTTCTGATGGGCCGCGGCTGGAGGCCCATCCTCGTCGGCGCAGCGGTCGTCGTCGTGGTCTTCGTGCTCGCTGGGGCGAGACCGTTCGAGCCGGAGGCGCCGTCTGGAGCGCCGGTGGCAGGGGATCCCGCGCGCGGCGAGGTCCTGTTCGAGGAGCGGTGTGCGTCGTGCCACGGGACCGGTGGGGCCGGAGGGAGCCCGGGCCCCCGCCTGATCGGCACCGGTGTGGACGCCCGTGCGGTGGCAGCGGTCGTCGAGCAGGGCCGAGGAGTGATGCCGGCGGGCATCGTCTCCGGCGGCGACCGTGACGACGTGGCGGCCTACGTGGCGTCGATCGCCTCGGGGTAGGCTCGCCCGGTGGAGGCCGAGGCCCGGATCGTCCGGCTCGAGCTCGCGGAGACGTTCGTCATCTCGCGCGAGGCGACGGACGTCGCCGACGTCGTCCACGTCGCGGTGACGCACGATGGCGTCACGGGCTGCGGGGAGGCGGCGCCGGTCGAGCGCTACGACGAGTCGCCGCGGTCAGCGAAACGGTTCGTCGAGGAGCACGGCGACCTGCTGGGGGACGACCCCTTCGCGCTGGAGGACATCGGCGAGCGGCTCGGCTCGGTCGCGGGCGAGCAGGCCGCGAAGTCGGCGATCGACGCGGCGCTGCACGACCTCCAGGGCAAGCTGCTCGGCATCCCGGCCGCACGGCTGCTCGGGCTCCCGCGGACCGGTCCGCCGACCTCGTGGACGATCTGGCTCGGCGACCCGGACGACATGGCGCGGCGCGCGGAAGCCGCGTCCGGCTCGTACCGAAGGCTGAAGCTGAAGCTCGGCGGCGGGGACGGGCTCGACGTCGCGCGCGTGGAGGCCGTACGGCGAGCCACGGACCTCCCGCTGCAGGTCGACGTGAACGAGTGGTGGTCGCTGGACGAGGCGCTCGACGCCCTTCCGCGGCTCGCCGGGCTCGGGGTCGAGTACTGCGAGCAGCCGCTGAAGGCGGGGGACGATGGGGGTCGCACAGTGCGCGACCGCTCGCCGGTCCCGATCTTCGTCGACGAGGACTGTCACACGCTCGCGGACGTCGCCCGCTGCGCCGAGATCGGCCACGGGATCAACATCAAGCTCGCGAAGTCGGGCGGAATCCGCGAGGCGATCCGGATGGCCCACGCCGCGCGTGCGCTCCGGCTGCGCGTGATGCTCGGGTGCATGCTCGAATCGGGGCTCGGCATCGCCGCCGCCTGCTGCGTCGCGCCGCTCTGCGACCATGTCGACCTCGACGGCAACCTGCTGCTGCGCGAGGACCCGTGCCCCGGGGTGGAGCTCGTCGATGGGGTCCAGGTGCCCGCGGTCGCGCCTGGCCTCGGGGTCTCCGTGCCCGCCGCGGCCGACACGTAGGTCACGTGCGGGAGCGGGTACTCGCCCTCTTCGCACTTGCGGCGATCGTCGCCGGGGGCGCGCTCTGGCTCGCCGGCGAGGAGGGCTGGGCGGACGCGGCCTGGGGCCTCGGGGCGGCCGTCGTCCTGGTGCCGCTCGTCGTCGAGACCGCGCGCAGCCTCCTCCGTGGCGACGTCGGCGTCGACGCGATCGCGCTCGTCGCGATCGCCTGGGCGCTCCTCCTCGGCGAGCAGCTCGCCGCGGCGATCGTCGCGCTGATGATGTCCGGCGGCGCGGCGCTCGAGGCCTGGGCGGCGGCCCGGGCCCGGCGTGAGCTGCGGCTGCTCGTCGAGCGCGCCCCCCGGATCGCGCACCGCCACGGGCCGGAGGGCGTCGAGGAGGTCGCGGTCGAAAGGCTCGTGCCCGGAGACCTCGTCGTCGTGCGGGCGGGCGAGATCGTGCCGGCGGACGGGGTCGTCGCCGGCGGGCAGGCCGTGCTCGACGAGGCCGCCCTCACCGGCGAGCCGCTCCCGGTGACCGTGCCCGCCGGCGGTGAGGTGCGTTCCGGGACGACGAACGCGGGCAACGTCTTCGACGCGCGCGTCACGCGAGCTGCGTCTGAGAGCGCGTACGCGTCGATCGTGCGGCTCGTCCGCACGGCGGAGAGCGACCGCGCGCCCTTCATCCGCCTCGCAGACCGCTACGCGGCCTTCTTCCTCCCGTTCTCGCTCGCCTTCGCCGGCCTCGCCTGGGCGCTCAGCGGTGACTCCACCCGTGGGCTCGCCGTCATGGTCGTCGCGACGCCGTGCCCGCTCATCCTCGCCGCGCCGATCGCCCTCGTGGGCGGGCTTTCGCGCGCGGCGCGCGCGGGGGTGATCGTCAAGGGCGCGGGCGTCCTGGAGCGGCTGGGCGACGCGGGCACCGTCCTCCTCGACAAGACCGGCACGGTCACGAGTGGCGACCCGGCGCTCGAGCAGATCGTCGTGGCTGACGGGCTCCCGCCCGACGAGGCGCTCCGGCTCGCGGCCTCGCTCGACCAGCTGTCGGCGCACGTCCTCGCCGAGAGCCTCGTGCGCGAGGCGACTGGACGCGGCCTGCGTCTGAGCACGCCCGAGCGGGTCGAGGAGGAGCCGGGACGCGGGATCGTCGGCCTCGTCGAGGGCCGCGGGGTGGCGGTCGGGTCGAGCGGCTGGCTCGAGCAGCAGGGGTACGCGGGCGCCCGCGCTCGTGCGCTCGCGCTCGACGACGGCGAGGGGACGGGGCGGGCGAAGATCCTCGTCGGCGTCGACGGCGAGCTCCAGGCCGTCCTCGTCATGGCCGACCAGCTACGCCCGGGCGCCGAGACGATCGCGGCCGACCTCCGCGCCGCGGGCGTCGAGCACGTCGCGCTCGTCACCGGAGACCGGATCGAGATCGCGCGCGAGGTCGCCTCGTCGCTCGGGATCGACGAGGTGTACGCGGAGCAGACGCCCGCCGGGAAGCTCGAGGTCGTCGAGCGGGCGAGGTCGCTCCACGACGGCGTCGTCGTGATGGCGGGCGACGGGATCAACGACGCGCCGGCGCTCGCCCTCGCGGACGTCGGGATCGCGATGGCGGGCAAGGGCGCGACCGTCGCCTCCGAGACTGCGGACGTCGTGGTCGTCGTCGACCGCGCCGACCGCATCCCCCTCACGATCCGGGTCGGCCGCCGGTCGCTCGGCATCGCTCGGCAGAGCGTCGTCGTCGGGCTCGGCCTCTCGGTCGGTGCGATGGTGGTCGCGGCACTCGGCTACCTGCCTCCGGTGTGGGGCGCCCTCTTCCAGGAAGTGATCGACGTCGCGGTGATCCTCAACGCCCTGCGCGCGCTGCGCGGGTGAGAATGGCCGCGCGATGAGCGGGCCGCGGCGGATCCTGATCCTCGGCGAGGGGTTCTCGCACGACCCGCACTACGGCAAGACGATGCGCGGGATCGTCCGCTACGGGCCGGATCCGGTCGTCGCGGTGCTCGACTCCGCGCGCGCCAGCCAGGAGCACGAGGGGATCCCGATCGTGGGCTCCGTGCAGGACGCCCTCCCGTACGAGCCGACCGTCGCCATCGTCGGCGTCGCGACGCAGGGCGGCCGCTTCCCGCCGGCGTGGCGGGAGCTCCTGAAGAGCTGCATCGCCCACGGCCTCGACGTCGAGAGCGGCCTGCACGAGTTCCTCTCCGACGACGACGAGCTCTCCGAGCTGGCCGAGGCGCACGGAGTCGTGCTACGTGACCTGCGGCGGCCCCCCGAGGGGCTCAACGTCGTCACCGGCGCGAACCTCGAGGTCGACGCGAAGATCGTCCTCACCGTCGGCTCCGACTGCGCGATCGGCAAGAAAACGGTCGCGGTCGAGCTCGACCTCGAGGCGCGGAGGCAGGGGCTCCGCTCGGTCTTCGTCCCAACCGGCCAGACGGGCATCGCGATCGCCGGCTGGGGGATCGCGGTCGACGCCGTCGTCTCCGACTTCCTCGCGGGCGCGGCCGAGCGCCTCGTGGTCGAGGGAGCCGAGCGGGGCGGACAGCTGCTCTTCGTCGAGGGCCAGGGCTCGCTCGTCCATCCGCTCTACTCGGGCGTGACGCTCGGACTCCTGCACGGCGCGGCGCCACATGCCCTCGTCCTCTGCCACCGCGCCGGGACGACCGAGATCG
>DASSCD010000166.1:0-29333 GCA_035698005.1 Gaiellaceae bacterium
GTTCGCAGGAGCCGTAACGGGCATCACCGGAATGGTGGCCGCCATCGTGATCATCGCTTCGGCGGATTCCGAAGGTGCAACAGCAGATCCCGTCGTGACCAGGGCGGTGGCGAGTGCCTCGGCCGGGCCGTTTCTGGTCGCAGCGATGGGGTTCGCAGCTTGCCTTGGAGCTGCCGGGCTCGTCACGCTTCGCACCGGTGTCTTCGCTCGGTGGACTGGCATCGTGGCGCTGATCGGGGCGGTTTCATTCCTGGTGACGTTCGTCGCGGTTCTCGACGGCCTCGGTGAGGACAGCTACTTCGGCTTCGGCTTCTTTCCCGGTGTACTCGCGCTCGTGATCTGGTCGATCTCTACGAGCATCGCGAGCTACCGCGCACACTGACGACGACAGCGTCTTAGCCCCGCCCTTCGGCTGCCACGGGCCGCCGAGTCAGCCACAGACCCATGAGTCCAGGCCAACACCTTCGCGCCGACCGCTTCGAACCCGCTCTGCGTCTGGGGTCGAACGCTACCAGTGTTGCCCGACAAGGCACCGGGTCCGGTGGAAAGGCGGAGCCTGGAAACGGCGATGGAGCGTACCGGGATCGAACCGGTGACCTCCGGCTTGCAAAGCCGGCGCTCTCCCAGCTGAGCTAACGCCCCGAGCGGGTCAAGTGTAGGCGGTCACTCGGTTGGCCGGAGACCCGCGAACGCCTCCGAGGCGCTACTCCGGCGGAACGCGCAGCTGCCGCTCGTCCTCCATGCGCTGGATCCGGAGCCCCTCGCGACCGGTGCGGGTGAAGAGGTAGACGCCGAAGGCGAAGCACACCCAGAGCACGCCTGCTCCGACGAGAAGCGCCGCGATCCCGATCATCGTCTCCATCACTGCACCTCCTGGTGGGCGGACGTCACGAATTCGGCGGCGAGCTGCGCACGCCCTTCTGCGCGAGGTTGCGGAGGCCGCCGTCGAAGGTGCTCTCGCCTGCCTCCCGGGTCTCGCGCTCGAGTCGGCGAAGACGCTCGTCGAGCTCGTCGAGGGCGGCGCGGTCGAGATCGTGCCCCGCGCTCTTCGCGCCCGCCCGGCGACGCTCGAGCAACTCGGCCTCGCGGCGCGCGAGATCGTCGCTCTGCGCGGCGAGTTCGGCCTGGCTGCGCGCGAAGGCCTTCTCGGCCTCCTGGAGCTGGACGAGCCGGGCCTCGACCTCGCGGAGCCGCTTCTGCGCGTCGGCGTCTCCTGCTCTGCGGGCGAGCTCCGCCTCCTCCTGGACGATCGCGCGCTCCCGCGCGGCAAGCTCCTCCTCGCGCCGGTTCAGCTCGTGCGCGCGGGCGGCCAGGCCGATCTGGGCATGCTCGAACGCACCCTCGGCGCCGGCCGGGAGCCGGCCGTCTCGCTGCGTGATCTGCGCGAGCGCGTCCGCGAGCTCGCGCTCCTTGCGCTCGACGGAGGCCACGCGCTCCCCCAGCTCACGTCGGAGCCGGCCGAGCTCCTCCTCGGCCGCTCTGCGGATCGCGCGCACGCGCTCGAACTCGGTCTCCACCGAGTCCCTGGTCGGAGCATCACGTTCGCCGAAGATGGCCACGCGTCGATGATATGCGCGACGCGCGCGTTCTCCTGCTTCCGCCTTACGACTACGCGGCGCGCTCGAGGCGCTCTTCGGCCCGCGCCCGGCGGACGATCTCCTCGCGCTCGCCGAAGCGGAGCCGGGCCTTCTCCATGCGAAGGGACTGCCAGAGCTCCTGCAGCCGGGCGTCGATGTCCTTGATCTCGTCCTTCACCGCCGGATCGAGCCCGTCGGAGAGCCGCTGCCAGAGCTCCTGGCGCTCCTCCGAGAGCTGCTCGATCGTGTCATGGATCTGATTCGGGGTCACGACTCTCCTAACGACTCGCTCGCGACCGGAATTCCCAGGCCCAAACCCGTTGAAACCTCACTCGTAGCCGAGCTCGGCAATGCGTTCCTCGTCGAGGCCGAAGTAGTGCGCGAGCTCGTGCAGGACCGTGATTCGGATCTCCTCGCGCAGCTCGTCGGGGTCGTCGAAGCTCTCCTCGAGCGGGATGCGGTAGATCGAGATCTTGTCGGGGAGGAGTCCGCTCGTGTCACCCCGCTCCGGCAGCGGCACGCCGTGGTAGAGGCCGAAGAGGTCGGGGTCCTCGGGGTTCTCGTCCTCCACGACGACGGCGACGTTCTCGAGCGCGCCCGCGATGTGCGGCGGGAGCTCGTCGAGCGCGGCTCGGACCTCCTCCTCGAACGCCACGCGGGAATGCTACTCGCCGCACTAACTTGCATAGGAGCGACTAAAGTTTCATAATGGAAGAGCAAACAGATCGACCAAGGAGGGAATCTCCATGACGACTCTGGTTCGCTGGGAGCCGTTCCGTGAGTTGGCTTCCTTCCAGAACGAGATGAGCAGGTGGATGAACGGGCTCCTCGACGGTCCTGGCCGGGTCACCCAGAACTGGGTCCCGTCGCTGGACGTCTGGGAGACCGACTCGGAGGTCGTGTACGCGTTCGACCTTCCGGGGATCCCGCAGGACAGGATCTCGATCGAGGTCAAGGAGGACACGCTCACGGTGACGGCCGAGCGCGAGAAGACGGAGGAGAGCTCGGAGGAGGGCTTCTACCGCTACGAGCGCCGGTATGGCACGTTCGCACGGGCGGTCGGGCTTCCTCCGGGTGTCGACCAGGACCACATCTCGGCGAGTTACGACAACGGCGTCCTCGAGATCCGCGTTCCGAAGCCCGAGGAGCAGAAGCCGCGCCGGATCGCGCTCTCGAAGACCGTCGAGTCGACGGCGAAGTGACGCTCGTCCAGGCGGCGTGAACCAGGGGGCCGGCTCGACCGGCCCCCACCGCATCGCACCTCGCTAGAGTCGGGCCGTGGCCTCTTTCGCGGAGACGCTGAACGAGCAGATCGGCCACGAGTTCGCCGCCTCGCAGCAGTACGTCGCGATCGCCGTCTACTACGACTCGGAGAACCTCCCGCAGCTCGCCGCGCACTTCTACCGCCAGGCGGTCGAGGAGCGCAACCACGCGATGATGATGGTGCAGTACCTGCTGGACGCGGACCGCGACGTCGCGATCCCCGGGATCGCTGCGCCGCAGACCGCGTTCGGCGACGCGGTGGCGCCCGTGTCGCTCGCGCTCGAGCAGGAGAAGCGCGTGACGGATCAGATCGTCGAGCTCGTCAAGCTCGCACGGGACGAGGGCGAGCTCGTCGGCGAGCAGTTCCTCCACTGGTTCCTACAGGAGCAGCGCGAGGAGGTCGCCTCGATGACCGAGCTGCTCGCGGTCGTCGAGCGCGGGAGGGGCAACCTGCTCCAGGTCGAGGAGCACGTCGCCCGGACGGCCGGCGGTGAGAACCCGCTCGAGGCCGGTGCGCCACCCGCCGCCGGCGGCGCGCTCTGACGTGCGCGAGATCCGGCTCAGGACCGAGCGCCGGACCGAGCTCGTCGAGATCACACGCCAGGTGCGCGAGGTCGTCGCTGGCGAGCGCGGGTCGGCGGTTCTCGTGTACGTGCCGCACACGACCGCCGGCGTCACCATCAACGAGCATGCGGATCCCGCGGTCGCCCGTGACCTCGAGTCCTCGCACGAGCGGATCGTCGACGACGGCTGGCCGTGGGAGCACGTCGAGCCGGGGGAGGAGAACGCGCCGGCGCACATCCGCGCCTCGCTCGTCGGGTCCAGCGTCGTCGTCCCGCTCGTGGGCGTGGGCTCAATCGAGCTCGGGGTCTGGCAGGGCATCTTCTTCTGCGAGTTCGACGGCCCGCGCGACCGGCAGGTCTACGTCAGCGTCCTGCAGTAGGCCAGGCCGCCCGACGCGCGTTGCCCGACTCGTAAGCTGCGTCCGTGATCGAAGTCGAGAGCCTCACGAAGCGGTACGGCTCGACGCTCGCCGTCGACGACCTCTCGTTCACGGTCGCCCCGGGCACGGTGACCGGGTTCCTGGGGCCGAACGGCGCCGGGAAGTCGACGACGCTGCGCGCGCTCCTCGGGCTCGTGCACCCGACCTCGGGGCGCACCGCGGTCCTCGGCGTGCCGTACGCGGGGCTCGCCGGCGTCGCCCACCGCGTCGGTGCGGTCCTCGAGACGTTCGACGCGCATCCGGGCCGGTCGGGTCGAAATCACCTGCGCGTGCTGGCGACGGCTGCCGGGATCGCGACCTCCCGGGTCGACGAGCTGCTCGAGCTGGTCGAGCTGACCGGGGCGGCGCGTCGCCGTGCGAAGGGGTACTCCCTGGGCATGCGCCAGCGGCTCGGGCTGGCGGCCGCGCTCCTCGGCGACCCGGAGGTGCTCGTGCTCGACGAGCCCGCGAACGGGCTCGACCCGCAGGGGATCAGGTGGCTCCGCGACCTGCTGCGCTCGCTCGCTGCCGAGGGCCGGACCGTGCTCCTCTCGAGCCACGTCCTCGCCGAGATCGCGCAGACCGTGGACGAGGTCGTGATCATCCACCGTGGCCGGCTCGTCCGACAGGCGACGATGGCCGAGGTCGAGGCGATGGCGGCCGGTGAGGCCCGCGTTCGCACTCCCGAGCCTGCGCGCCTGGCCGAGGCGCTCGCCTGCTCCGGCCTCCTCTCCCATGCGATCGGCGACGGGGCGCTCGGAGTCGTGGCGCCGCCGGAGCGCGTGGGTGAGGTCGCCGCGGCGAACGGGATCGTCCTCCACGAGCTGACGACGGAGCGCGCGACCCTCGAGGAGGTCTTCCTCAGCCTGACCGACTCGGGCGCCGGCGAGGGCTCCGGCGAGTGACAGCGCTCGTCGCAGCCGAGCTCCTCAAGTTCCGCACGACGCGCACCGCGATCGGGGTGCTCCTCGCCGCGCTCGGGCTCGTGGCGGTCGCAACCGCCGGGACCATCGGCACGGCCGAGGAGAACGCGCTCGGGACGTCGCAGCTGACGCAGGACACGGTGTCGAGCGCGCTCTTCGCCACCCTCGTCGCCTTCATCGTCGGGATCCTCTCGGTGACCGTCGAGTGGCGGCACGGGACGGTGACGAGAACGTTCCTCGTGACTCCCCGTCGCGGACGAGTGCTCGTCGCGAAGGAGATCTGGATGGCGATCTTCTCGGCAGGCCTCGCGGTGCTGGGGCTCGTCCTCGTCCTCGTCATCGCGGTGCCCTGGCTCGAGCTCAGGGACACCTCGCTCGTTCTCGATCGCGACGCTGCCTCGCTCGCTGGGCGGACGGTGCTCGCGGCGATGCTCTGGGGCACGCTCGGCGTCGGCGTCGGCGCGGTCGTCCAGAGCCAGACCCCCGCGCTCGTCGGCGCGATCCTCTGGATCCTCCTCGCCGAGGTCCTCATCGGCGCGCTGCTCGGCCTCGTCGACCTCGAGGGCGTCGCCGACTACCTCCCGGGTCGGGCGCTGTCGGCCTTCGACGGGACGATCGAGGACGAGGGTCTCTCTCGAGCCGCCGCGGGCGCGGTCGGGCTCGGGTGGGTGGTCGGGCTCGGAGCGCTCGGCTGGCTTCGCATGTCCCGGCAGGACGTGACCTGAGACCGCGGGTACGCTGGCCGCAATGGCCGCGCCCGTGCGCAAGGGGGAGGAGCTCGAGCTCCGGGTCGACTCGCTCGCCTACGGCGGGAACGGCGTCGGTCGCGTGGACGGCTTCGTCGTCTTCGTCCGCGGCGGCCTCCCCGGCGACCGCGTGCGTGCGCGGGTGACGAAGACGAAGCGCGGGTTCGCCGAGGCGATCGCCGAGTCGGTCCTCGAGCCCTCGAGCGAGCGCGTCGAGGCGCCGTGCCGTCACTTCGGCGTCTGCGGCGGCTGCCGCTTCCAGGACCTCGCGTACGAGTCGCAGCTCGCCGCCAAGGAGCAGCAGGTGCGCGACGCGCTCGTCCGCATCGGGCGCATACCGGAGCCTCCGCTCGAGCCGATCGTTCCCGCCGAGTCGGTGTACGGGTACCGCAACAAGCTCGAATACTCGTTCTCGGCGGGCGAGGGCGGCCTCGAGCTCGGGTTCCATCGCGCCGGTCGCTGGGACGAGGTCGTCGACATCGAGGAGTGCCTCCTGACGACCGACCTCGGCAACGCGATCAGGCTCGCGGTACGCGGGTGGGCCCGGGAGGAGAAGCTCGAGCCGTACGACCAGGCGACCGGGAACGGCTATCTCCGCCACCTCGTCGTCCGCGAGGGCAGGAACACCGGACAGGCGCTCGTGCTGCTCGTGACCGCGCCCGGCGAGCGGTTCGAGAGCGGCTACCTCGTCGACGTCCTCCGGAGATTCCCGGAGGTGCGCTCGGTGCACTGGGCGATCAACGACACGCCCGCCGAGCGGACCAACCTCCCGTCGCTCCTGCTCTGGGGAGAGGAAGCGATCGAGGAGGAGATCCTCGGTCTCCGCTTCCGCCTGCGCCCGAGCGCCTTCCTGCAGACGAACACCGGGATGGCGGAGCGCCTCTACTCCCTCGCTCGGGAATACGCCGCGCTCACTGGGACGGAAAACGTGCTCGACCTCTACTGCGGCACCGGCACGATCGCCCTCGCGCTCGCCGGCGACAGCGCCGCGATGTGGGGGCTCGAGATCTCGGAGGAGGCGGTCGCCTGCGCGATCGAGAACGCAGAGCTGAACGGCATCGCGAATACCCATTTCTTCGCGGGCAACGTGGGGCAGACGCTCGACGAGCTGGTCGAGCGGTCCGGGAAGCCGGACGTCGTCGTCGTCGACCCGCCGCGGGCGGGACTCGCTGGGAAGGCGCTCCGGCGGACGGGCGCGCTCGGCGCAGAGCGCGTCGTCTACGTGTCCTGCAACCCGACGACGCTCGCCTCGGACGTCCAGGTCCTGCGCGACGAGTTCGGCTACGCCCTCCGCCGCTGTCGTCCGGTCGACATGTTCCCCCACACGCCGCACGTCGAGTCGGTCTCCCTCCTCGAACGTGGGTGACCGTCACCGCAGGTGACTGTCACCTGCTTCGGTCCGCCCCCTCCACGCCGCGCGCACGTCGCGCCACAAGAGGTCCGCGTTCGGCGCGAGGAAGCCGAGGCAGACCGCCGGCAGCGCGGGTAGGCCGGGCGCGTCGTCCCAGGTCCACACGAGTGCGAGGGTGACGGAGAGAAGAGCGGTCATCGCGGCCCAGGTCCAGGGGACGCGCAGGCGGAAGCGGTCGGCGGCGGCGAGGAGGAGCGCGAAGAAGAGGATGTCCGGCGGGCCGATGTTCACGGTGGCCGTCTCGCCGGGGCTCGGGAACGCGACCGCGAGCCGTTCGAAGATGCCCGGCTGCTCCTCGACGACGTAGCGGGTCGGCCCGGCGACGACGGACCAGATGTCGGCCCACGGTACGACGAGCGTGATCAGCGTCACCCACCACAACTCCTCGAAGAGCGTGAGGAACCAGAAGCCGACGAGCGCGTAGCAGGCGAGCTTGGCGACGTTCGCTGCCGACCCCATGTCGACCGCGGAGAGGACGAGCGCCGAGGCGCCGGCGGTCACGGCCGTGACGGCGAGGAGCCCACTCGAGCCACGGGCGAGGGGGAGCGCGAGCCAGATCGCGGCGGCGAAGAACGGGAAGACGAGCGCGCTGTGGAAGGCGACATCGACGCCCGAGGGGAGCTCCGGGAGCTTCGCCGCGACAGCGCCATAGGCGACGAGTGCCGCGAGCGAGGCGCCGAGGGCGGTGAGGCGACCGGGGCCTAGATGGTTGATCGGCAACCCCTCGCCGCGCGGCTGGTGGCCGAGACTCATCGCTGGCTGGCGCCGCCCTCCCTCGCCCGTATTCCCGATACGTGCTCGGTCGGGCGGCGTCCCCAGCTTGGTCTCGGCCATCCCCGCATCGACGGCGATTACCGATCAACCATCTAGAACGGCGATTGCTCCGCCCACCAGGGGCCGAGCGCCTTGAGGGCGTTCCAGAAGCGGGTCTTCGACGGCGCGTCGTCGAGCGAGTCGTCGACGTCCGGTGTCACGAGCGCCTCGATCGTCGGCGTGAAGCGCTGCAGCGTTCCCTCCGCGCCCGCATCGACCGCGTCTGCGAGCGGGAACCGCAGCTCGTTCACGAATGCGACCGACCGCTCGCCCATGACGACGACGAGCTTCGGCTGGACGATGTGGAGCTCGCGGGTGAGCCAGCCGGCGGCGTCCGCGGGGTCCTCGGTGCCGAACTTCAGGCAGTTCGTCCCGTAGACGGCTAGCGGGTCGATCAGCAGCCGCTGGAGCGACTTCAGCACCGCTTGGCCGGCACGGCCGAAGAAGGCGACGCCTTCCTGGATCTCCGTCGGCTGCGGTGTGAACTTCAGCAGGAAGACGTCCGCGAGCGGATGGCCGGAACCGAGCACGGGGACGCGCAGCTCGTCGCCGGCCTGTGCGAGCTCGTCGCCGAGCTCGTTGATCTCGGCGATGGCCCTCTTCAGATAGCGCTCGTAGATCTCGTCGGTTGGCACGGCGGCGGGCACGGAGTCGCTGGGACCTTTCTCGCTTAGCGGACCTTCTCCTTGACCTGGGCCACCCACTTCAGCGACTGCAGGTACGCGAGCGACTTCGGACGGCGGAGAACCTCGGCCGTGCGCAGCGAAAGGAGGAACTCCTCCGGCCCGTCGAAGCGCGGCATGCGCATCGCGCCCGTGCCGACACCCTGCAGCACGTGCGCGTCGGAACCGGCGCCCTGGAGGAGCCGGTACTTGCGCGCGAAGCGCAGCGCCTCGTCGTTGAAGGACTCGCGCAGGAGGCGGGCATTGAAGACCTCGAAGACGTCGATCTCCCCGAGGTGGCGGTGGAGCGTCGCCGGGTCCGGGATCGCATGCATGCGATCGAACGGGTGTGGAAGGTAGACGAGGCCACCCTGGTCGCGGATCGCGGCGACCGTGTCCGCGAAGGACAGGCCGCGCGGAATCTCCTCCTCGAGGAAGAGCCCGATCACCTCGCCCTGGCCGTCCGTCTTCACCTCTTCGCCCGGGATCACGATCAGGCGCCGGCCGGCCGCGTGCTCGACCGCCTCGAGCGCGCCGCCGAAGGCGTTGTGGTCGGTCACGGCGATGCCGCCGAGGCCGATCTCCTCCGCGTGGTCGACGAGGTCGGCGGCTGGAATCGAGCAGTCGTGCGACCAGTCGGTGTGCATGTGCATGTCGACGACGACCCAGTCGCGCTCTGCGAGCGGGTCGTCGACGCGCGCGCCCCGCGGCTGGCGCCGCTTGCGGGTGAGCCCGGCGTACACCTCGTCCAATTGGGCCGCGACGACGTCGAACGTCTGTGCCTCTGCACGCCTGCGTCCTTCTTCCGCGAGCCGCGAGCGCTGCACGTCGTCCTGCACGAGCGCGACGACGTCGTCCACAGTCGCGGTCGCAGCCGCGCACGCGGCGGCCTCGAGCGCGAGACGCTCCTCCCCGTCCACGGCCGGGACGAAGATCGACGCCTCGCTCAGGATCGCGGCGCGCTGCTCCGGCGTCCGGATCGACCGGACGTGCGTCCGTTGGCGGACCGCGCGCGGGATGGCGGGGCGGTAGGCGAGCGGCTTCGTGTGCAGGAGGTGGAGCTCCCAGCCCGCGAGATCGGGGAGCGAGGCGAGCAGTGCGCGCGTGGCCGCCCGGCCCGCCATCTCCAGCTCGACGGCGATCATGTTCCGCTTCCGCCGCGGCTGATAGACGTCGGGGTCGATGCCGAGCGCCACGAGCCGGTAGTCGCCCGCGAGCCGCTCGCGTGCGGCCGCGATCGTCTGCTCCGAGGTCGCGAGCAGGGCGTCGACGCGGATGCGGAGCCGGTCCCGGCGCGACCTCCGCGCGGGGTAGCCGACTCGCTCGGGCGAGAAGAACGTAGCCGCGGTCAGCGCGTCCGCCGTCGTGAGCGCGAGGTAGGACAGGCTCGGAAGGCCGGGCTCGAACCCGTGGACGACGTCGAAGCGGCCCCGGCGGAGCGCGAGCGCGAGGTTCGCGCGAACACCGACCGGGACGCCGATGTGCGTCCGGCGCGAGATCGGGATCGACGGGCCCACCGCGACGACCTCCCGGTCGAGCCCACGCTGGAGGGCACGACGACCGTCGAGGAGATCGCGGGCCCGGGACGACGGCGCGACGACGGTGACCTCGTGCCCGAGCACGCGGAGTGCGCGAGCCGCCCCGTCGACGTGCGCGTTCACCTCGTGCGGCTGCGACCACGCGAACGGCGTGACGAAGCAGATCCTGAGGCTCACGGTCGGGAGGTTAGCCTCCTCCTGGCTCGGCTACAGTCGACTCGTGGGCGGGGTGGAGATCAAGGTACGGAGGAACGGGCCGTACAAGGTCACCGGGCCCGCACGGGTGGTGGACGCCGCAGGCAACGAGATCACCTGCCCCGAAGGCGACGCGGTCGCGCTCTGCCGCTGCGGCAACTCGCGGACGAAGCCGTTCTGCGACGCGAGCCACAAGCGGGTCGGGTGGGTGGCCGACCCGCGTCGCTAGGTCGCCGCGCGGTTCGGGTTGCGGCGCAGCGCGAGGCGCTCGCCGGGAGCGAGGACGACCTCGAGCCCCTCGTTCGAGCGCGTGAGGACGAGCTGGACGTCGTCGAGCGCGGCGAGCACGCGCGCCTCCGGGTCGCTCGACTGTGCGCTACGGAATCGTTCGAGAACGGGCACGAGAAGGTAGGTCGCCCCGGTGAGGATCCAGATCACGGCGAGGGCCTTGCCCATGCTCTCCGAGGCGTTGCGGTCCCAGATCGCATAGCTGGAGAGCACAGCGGCCAGGGCTGCGAGGATGCCTGCGATCGTCGCGAGCGGCGTCAGCGACGCGGACTCAGCGAGCAGGCGCGCGGTCACTGCGATCAAAGTCGCGATCAGGAGGACCACGCCGGTCCACCCGTACCGCCAGGCATCGCCGCCACCGTCGAACACGAAGTCCCAGATCGCGTACGCGAGCAGTCCGAAGCCGAGCGGTGCGACGACGACGGCGACACGTCCGAGCAAGGCGTCGTCGCGGTCGACGAGCACGAGCCCCGAGACCAGCGTCCCTCCGGCCAGGAGGAGCGCTGCCAGCGTCGCGAGAATCCGGCCGTCCGTGTCCGAAAAGTCTCCGCGAAGCACCGCGGCGAGAGCGATCAGCGCGGCGACGACGAGCGCCGCCGCCGCGCCGATCCAGAACGTGCGCGCGAGGCGCCGGCGGGTCACGCCTTCGCTGCCGCCTTCGTCTTCGCCTTGCCGACCGCGTTCTTCACGATGAAGCGCTCGATGTCCTCGCGCGCCTCGTCGTCGCGGATCTGCTTCGGCGGCGACTTCATCAGGTATGCGCTCGGCGCCTCGAGCGCGCCCGAGATGCCGTTGTTCAAGGCCAGCTTCGCCAACCGGACGGCGTCGATGACGATCCCGGCCGAGTTCGGCGAGTCCCAGACCTCGAGCTTCAGCTCGACGTTGAGCGGCACGTCGCCGAAGGAGGAGCCCTCCATGCGGATGTACGCCCACTTGCGGTCGGTCAGCCACGGCACGTAGTCGGACGGGCCGACGTGCACGTTCCCGTCGCCGATGTCGTAGTCGAGCATCGACGTGACCGCGTTCGTCTTCGAGATCTTCTTCGATTCGAGGCGCTCGCGCTCGAGCATGTTGAGGAAGTCGGAGTTGCCGCCGACATTGAGCTGCATCGTCTTGTCGAGGTGGACGCCGCGGTCGCCGAACAGTGTCGTCAGCATGCGGTGCGTGATCGTCGCCCCGACCTGCGACTTGATGTCGTCGCCGATGATCGGGCAGCCGGCCTCCTCGAAGCGCTTGTGCCAGTACGGCTCGCGAGCGATGAAGACGGGCATGCAGTTCACCATCGCGACGCCGGCCTCGAGGATCTGCTCCGCGTACCACTTCGTCGCAGCCTCCGAGCCGACCGGCAGGTAGTTGACGACGACGTCGGTGCCGGTCTCCTTCAGGATCCGGACGACGTCGTCGGTCGGGCCGGCCGCCTTCTCCACGACCTGCGAGAGGTACTTGCCGATGCCGTCGTGCGTCATGCCGCGCGAGACCGTGACGCCCGTCTTCGGGACGTCAGAGAACCTGATCGTGTCGTTCGGCTTCGCCCAGATCGCGTCCGCGAGGTCGACTCCGACCTTGCCCTTGACGACGTCGAACGCCGCCGTGAACTCGATGTCCGAGATGTGGTACCCGCCGAGGTCGACGTGCATGAGGCCCGGGACCGTGTCCTCGGGCTTCGCGTCCTTGTAGTACTCGACTCCCTGCAGGAGCGAGTTGGCGCAGTTGCCCACGCCGATGATGGCGACGCGCACCTTGTCCTTCGCGCGTGCGCCGTTCTTCGAGCCGTTTTGAGAAGCCATGAGCTCCCTTCCCTTGCGGTTGCTCCGCGCGGGGACGCCGAGACCGTCGGCGAGCGCGGCGAGGATGACGTCGTTCGCGTTGGAGTCGCGCCGCGACGCCTCCGCGTGGATCTCGTCCTTCAGCTCCTGCGGGACACGGAGGAATAGGACGGGGCTGCCGCCCGCGAGCACCTTGCGCCTGCGGCCGGTGGGCGTGTAGTCGAGGCCGAACTCGTCGGCGAGGATGCCGGCGGCGACGTCGTTGACGTTGGAGCCGCGGCGGGCCGTCTCGCGGACGAGCGCTCCCTTCAAGGGAGCGGGCATCCGCACCAGGATACCCGCCCTCTGCGTTTTGCTAGCAGTCAAAGTGCTAGCAGATTACCGTACGCCACCTCCGGGCGCAAGGACGGGCATCGCACGCATGCGGCGCTGTCTCGGCCTAGCGCGCGCGCAGCGCGCGGATCAGGCCCCACTTGCCCATCTCCGAGCGGCCGCGGATGTTGCGCTCCTGCGCGAGCTCGTAGAGCTGCTGGCGGATCCGGTCCTCGAGCGAGCTGCCGGCGCGCGGCCACCGCGCCTCCTCGCCCCGCGAAGCCTGCTTGCCGAATCGCGGCGAGTGGCCTCGGGCAGATGCGCGATCGTCCTCTTGCTCTCGACGCCGACTGCGCCCGGCGGATGTTGCGCTTCGCGGCTTCCGTCTGCTCGCGTGTGGCCATGATGCCCTCTTCTCGTTCGTCCTTCACACCGGGCTGCCCGCTCTCGCGGGCGCTCCACGTCAGCGCGCTTCGGCGAGCTCGCGGAGCTGGCGGCGGACGAAGAGCATCCGCTGGGTCACCGTCACCCAGACGATCGCCGCGAGCGCGTAGATCGGCCATTGCAGCCAGCCCCAGGGGGCGAGGCCGAGGCCGACGGAGATGAGGACCACCCGCTCCACGCGCGACCCGAAGCCGACGTCGCCGCGGAGGCCGAGCGACTCCGCCTTCGCCCGCGTGTAGGAGACGAGGAACGAGCCGATGACGGCGGCGAAGGTCGCGACGAGGGCGATCTCGTTCCCGTCCCGCATGAAGGCGAGCCCGATCGCGGCGAGCATCGCGGCCTCGCCGAGGCGGTCGAACGTCGAGTCGAGGAACGCCCCGAAGACCGTGCCCTTGCTCGCCGCCCGCGCGAGGGCGCCGTCCAGGATGTCCGCGATCGACCCGACGACGAAGAGTGCGCCGCCGACCCAGAAGAAGAGCTTCTCGTTGCGGTCCTCGAACCCCACGAGCACGGCGCCCGTGAGACAGAGCGAGACGCCGGCGAGCGTGAGCATGTCGGGCGTCAGCTTCGTCTTCGCGACGCCGCGCATCGAGCGCGCGAGGATCTCGCGCGCAGCCTGCGTGTACTCCTGCTTGACCTTGTCGAGTTGGCTGACCCGGGCCGGCTCGCGCGCGGGGTCTTCGCTCATGCGCGCCGGAGGCGCAGCGTGCTCACCCGGCGCAGGACGTACCCGGTCGCCAGCGCGATCGCGAAGCCGGCGACGACGTCGAGCCAGTAGTGGTTCCCGGTGGAGATCACCGCGAAGGACACCCAGATCGGCCAGGCGAACCACAGCGCCTTCGCGAAGCGTGAGCGGACGACGCCGAACATCACGATCCCGACGATCAGCGCGTCCATCGCGTGCAGGCTCGGCATCGCCGCGTACGGGTTCGAGGCGAAGGCGATGAGGCCGCTCGAGTGGTTGACCGAGGAGTATTGGCCGAGCGTGTCGACGAAGCCCCACTCGGGGAACATCCGCGGGGGTGCCGTCGGCATGAAGACGTAGCCCACGAGCCCGACGAGGTTCGCGAAGATGAGCCAGTTCCGAAAGCCTGCGAAGCGCTCGTGGTGACGGAAGTACACCCAGAGCAGCGTGATCCCGACGACCGCGAACTGGGACAGCCAGTAGGTGTACGAGGTGAGGGTCACGAGCACCGACGACGTGTCCACGACGCGCTGCACGGCCGGCTCGAAGAGCGCGCCGACCTGGCTCTCGGTGCGGAGCACCCACTCGCCGTTGTGGAACGCGCTCGCGACGTCGCGGTCGGCCGCCCCGCGGGCGACCTGGTACACGACGTAGAAGCCCATCCAGATGACGAACTGGAAGGCGAGGTGCGCCCAGCCGCGAGGCAGGCGCCGCGGACGGTCGGCGGCGTGGCTCGTCACGACACCTCCGATTCTAACGGGACGCGCCGCGGTCGCTCTCAGGTCTCGGCGCATACGAGGTCAGCGCCCGCATGTAGTTGCCACGCTCGAACGCGGCCGGGTCCGGGCACGACGCCTGGCTGAGGCTGCCCTGCAGCTGCCGCAGGGATTCGTACTCGCGCTCAACCATCCAGGCTTCGATACCCACGAGGAGCTCGCGCACGACACCGGGCCCGCGCCGAAGGAGCGCCGAGGCGACGAGCACGGCGTTCGCACCCGCGAGGAGGAGCTTCAAGGCGCCCTGCCAGTCGTGCACGCCGGTCGTGCCGGCGAGATCGACCTCCACGCGACCGCGGAGGATGGCGATCCAGCGCAGGGGAAGCCTGAGCTCGACCGGGCTCGAGAGCGGGAGCCAGGGCGCGACCTCGAGCGTCTCGAGGTCGATGTCCGGCTGCAGGAAGCGGTTGAAGAGCACGAGGCCGTCGGCTCCCGCGTCCGAGAGCCGTTGCGCCATGTGCGCGAAGGCCGAGTAGAAGGGGCCGACCTTGACCGCGAGCGGGAGCGACACCGCGTCGCGGACCTGTGCGACCAGGGCGAGCGTCCGCTCCTCGACGTCCGCCGCCGAGTGCCCGGGGTCGGTCTCGACCGCGTACACGTTCAGCTCGAGCGCGTCCGCACCGGCTTCCTCGCAGAGGCGCGCGTAGCGCACCCAGCCGCCTGCCGAGACGCCGTTCAGGCTCGCGATCACCGGGACCTCGAGCGCTGCCTTCGCCAGCGCCAGGTGCTCGAGGTAGCGCTCCGGTCCGGTGTTGTAGTCCTCGAGCTCCGGGAACCAGGTGAGCGCCTCGCCGACGCTGTGCGTCTGGTGCTCGAGCAGGTCGTGGAGGTCGATCTGCTCGTGCTCGATCTGCTCCTCGAAGAGCGAGGGCAGGACGACGGCGGCGATGCCGGCCTCCTCTAGGGCGCGGAGCGAGTCGAGGGTGCCCGTGAGCGGCGAGGCGGAGGCGACGATCGGACCGCGGAGCGGGAGGCCGAGGTAGGTGGTCGAGAGGTCGACGGTCACGTCGTCTCGTCCTCGGCCGCCTCGGGGTCCGCCGGCTCGTGCTCGATCTCCGCCAGCTGCTCGTACACGTGCCAGCGCTCGTCGACGTCGTGCTGGGCGAGCGCGCCGAGCTCGGCGGCCTCGTCTGGGCGCGCGCGCCGGAGCATCGCGAAGCGCGCCTCCCGCGACATGAACTCGGAGACCGGGAGCTTCGGCGGGCGCGAGTCGAGCTTGAAGGGGTGCTCGCCGGCTTGCGCGTGGCGGGGGTCGTAGCGGTAGAGCGGCCAGTAGCCGGTGTCCACCGCGAGCTTGTGCTGCTCCATCGCCTTCTTCATCTCGATCCCGTGCGCGATGCAGTGGCTATAGGCGATGACGAGCGACGGCCCGTCGTACGCATCCGCCTCCGCGAGGGCCTTCACGGTCTGCGGGTTGTCCGCGCCCATCGCGATCTGCGCGACGTACACGTCCCCGTACGCGGAGGCGATCATTCCCAGGTCCTTCTTGCGCGTGCGCTTGCCGCCGGCGGCGAACTTCGCCACCGCGGCGCGCGGCGTCGCCTTCGAGGCCTGGCCGCCGGTGTTCGAGTACACCTCGGTGTCGAGCACGAGGACGTTCACGTTCCGGCCGGAGGCGAGCACGTGATCGAGCCCGCCGAAGCCGATGTCGTACGCCCAGCCGTCGCCGCCCACGATCCAGACCGTCCTGCGGACGAGCGCGCGCGCGACGGCCAGGAGCCGGAGCGCCTCGGGAGTCGCCAGCTCGTAACAGCGCGACTCGAGCTCGTCGACGCGGACGCGCTGCGCGGCGATGCCGGCCTCCGTCGTCTGGTCCGCATCGAGGAGAGCCGGCGCGAGGTCGGGGGCGACCTCGGCGACGAGCGCCCTGGCCGAGGCCTCCTGCTGGTCGAGCGCAAGCCGCATGCCGAGGCCGAACTCCGCGTTGTCCTCGAAGAGGGAGTTCGACCACGCCGGCCCGCGCCCGTCGGCGTTCCGTGCCCAGGGCGTCGTCGGCAGGTTGCCTCCGTAGATCGAGGAGCACCCGGTCGCGTTCGCGACGAGCATCCGGTCACCGAACAGCTGCGTGAGGAGCTTCAGGTACGGCGTCTCGCCGCAGCCCTCGCAGGCACCCGAGTACTCGAACAGCGGCTGGAGCATCTGGGAGCCCTTCACCGTCGCCGGCGCGACGAGCGAGCGGTCGATCTCCGGGATCCCGAGGAAGAACGCATTGCGCTCGCGCTCGACCTCGAGATGGTCGTCCTTCGGCTCGAGGTTGATCGACTTGTGCCGGACCTCCTCCTTCGAGTGGGCAGGGCAGGTCTCGACGCAGATGCCGCAGCCCGTGCAGTCCTCCGGCGCCACCTGGATCGTCATCAGCATCCCGGGCAGGTCGCGGGCCTTCCACTCCTTCGAGGGGAACCCGTCCGGAGCGCCCTCGACCGCCTCGGGCGGGAAGACCTTCATCCGGATCGCGGCGTGCGGGCAGACGAGCGTGCACTTCGCGCAGTCGATGCAGATAGAGGGGTCCCAGATCGGGATCTCGGGCGCGATCGAGCGCTTCTCGTACTGCGCGGTGCCGGTCGGGAACGTCCCGTCGACCGGCAGCGCGGAGACCGGCAGGCCGTCGCCGCGGCCCGCGATGATCGCGGCCGTGACGTCGCGGACGAACGCGGGCGCCTCTGCTGCCACGGGCTCGGGCCGGCTCCGCGTCGCCGAGACCACCGTGGGGATCTCGACCTCGGCAAGACCCTCGAGAGCGCGGTCGACGGCCGCGAAGTTCCGCTCGAGCACCGCCTCGCCGCGCTTGCCATAGGTCGCGCGGATCGCGCCCTTGATGGACGCGATCGCGTCCTCTCTGGGCATGACCTCGGCGAGCGCGAAGAAGCACGTTTGCAGCACGGTGTTAACGCGCTTGCCGAGGCCGGCGTCGCGCGCGACCCGAGAGGCGTCGACCACGAAGAAGCGAAGCTGCTTCTCGACGATCTGCTCCTGCACCTCGAGGGGCAGGTGCTCCCACACCTCGTCGGGCCCATAGGGCGCGTTGAGAAGGAATGTCGCCCTCTCGGCGGCGAGCTCCAAAACGTCGATCCGGTCGAGGAAGCCGAACTGGTGGCAGGCGACGAAGTCGGCGCGCTGTACGAGGTACGTCGAACGGATCGGCTCCGGCCCGAAGCGGAGGTGCGAGACGGTGGTCGAGCCGGCCTTCTTCGAGTCGAGCACGAAGTACGCCTGCGCATGGAGCCCGGTGGCCTCGGCGATGATCCTGATCGAGTTCCGGTTCGCCCCCACGGTGCCGTCGGCACCGAGGCCGTAGAAGACGGCCTGACGCACCTCCTCGGGCTCCGTCCTGAACATCGGGTCGACCTCGAGCGAGAGCCCGCCGACGTCGTCGGTGATCCCGACTGTGAACCGCCTCTTCGGATCCTCCTTCGCGAGCTCGGCGAGCGCGGCGGCGGCCATCGCAGGCGTGAGCTCCTTCGAGGAGAGGCCGTAGCGGCCGCCGATCACGCGTGGCGGCTCCGCGGTCCGCTCGGCGAGCGCCGTGACGACGTCCTGGAAGAGGGGCTCGGCGAGAGCGGCCGGCTCCTTCGTGCGGTCGAGCACGGCGATCGCGGACACCGAGGCCGGCAGCGTGGCGACGAAGGCCGCGGCATCGAACGGGCGATACAGCCGGACCTTGACGACTCCAACGCGCTCGCCGTCGTCGCACAGCCGCTCGACGGCCTCCTCGGCCGCCCCCGCGCCCGACCCCATCAGCACGAGCACGCGCTCCGCCTCGGGGTGCCCGACGTAGTCGAACAGCCGGTAGGAGCGACCGGTCCGTCTCCCGAGCCGCGCCATCTCCTCCTGGACGATCCCGGGAACGGCGTCATAGAAGGGGTTGACCGCCTCCCGCGCCTGGAAGAAGACGTCGGGGTTCTGTGCGCTTCCGCGGAGCACCGGGTCGTCGGGCGAGAGCGCGCGGGCGCGGTGTGCGCGCACGAGCTCCTCGTCGAGGAGCGCTCTGACGTCGTCCTCGGACAGGCGCTCGACCGTGCTCAGCTCATGTGAGGTGCGGAAGCCGTCGAAGAAGTGGAGGAAGGGAATGCGCGCCCGCAGCGTGGCGGCATGGGCGACGAGGGCGAGGTCGTGCGCCTCCTGCACGGACGAGGAGCACAGCAGCGCGAACCCGGTCGTGCGCGCGGCCATCACGTCGGAGTGGTCGCCGAAGATCGAGAGAGCGTGGGTCGCGACGGTGCGCGCCGCGACGTGGATGACCGCGGGCGTGAGCTCGCCCGCGATCTTGAACATGTTCGGGAGCATGAGCAGGAGGCCCTGCGAGCTCGTGAAGGTCGTCGCCAGCGAGCCGGCCTGCAGCGCGCCGTGCACCGCTCCCGCGGCGCCGCCCTCGCTCTGCATCTCGACGACCTGTGGCACCGCACCCCATGCGTTGGGGACACCCTGTGACGACCATGCGTCGGCGAGCTCCCCCATCGGAGTCGCCGGGGTGATCGGGTAGATCGCGATCACCTCGCTCGCGCGGTACGCGACCCAGGCAGCGCCCTCGTTGCCGTCGATGATCTCGCGACCTCCCATCGCATACAGGGTGTTCCGCGGGCCCGCCGAGGGCATCAGGGTCGACGCTGACGGCCGTTCGGGCTTCCCCGCACGCGACCCGGGCGCCGTGCGACGATGGCCCGGTGCAGGCTCCCGTCACCGTCGCGTGCGTCCAGGCCGAGCCGGTCGTCTTCGATCGCGAGGCAACGCTCGACAAGCTCGCCGCGCTGACGGCCGAGGCCGCCGGCAACGGCGCCGAACTCGTCGTCTTCCCGGAGACGTTCGTCTCCGTGTATCCGTCGTCGGCGTGGGCACGCGCGCTCGCCGGCTGGAACGACCCGCGCGCGAAGGCCGCGTTCGCAGCGCTTGCACGCTCCGCGGTCGAGGTCCCGGGGCCTGCCGCGGACCGCCTGGGCGCGATCGCGCGCGAGCACGGGGTCTGGCTCGTGACCGGCGTCAACGAGCTCGACCCCGCGCGGAACGCAACCGTGTACAACGCGCTCCTCTACCACGCACCCGACGGCACGCTCGCGCTGAAGCACCGGAAGCTCGTGCCGACGAACCACGAGCGGCTCGTGTGGGGGCAGGGCGACGGCGGCGGGCTGCGCGCGCTCGAGACGCCGCTCGGCCGCCTCGGAGGGCTCGTCTGCTGGGAGAACTACATGCCGCTCGCCCGCTTCGCGCTGTACGAGTCGGGGGTCGAGATCTACCTCGCCTCCACTGCGGACGACGCCGACGAGTGGCAGGCGACGCTCGTCCACATCGCCCGCGAGTCGCGCTGCTTCGTCGTCGCCCCCTGTCACTTCCAGCGGGCATCGGCCTACCCGGCCGACTTCCCCCTCGCGGACCTGCTCGAGGGCCGCGACCTCCTCGGGCGCGGCGGCAGCGCGATCCTCGCCCCCGACGGCTCGTACCTGACCGGCCCGCTGTACGCCGAGGAGGGGATCCTGTACGCCGAGCTCGACCCCGCTCGGCTGCTCGAGGAGCGCCAGCGCTTCGACGCGGCGGGCCACTACCACCGCCCCGACGTCCTCCGGCTCGAGGTGACGCCGACCGGATCCGCATCAGCGCCGCTGATCGAACCGCCCACGACCTCGACTTGAGGTGATCGGCCGCCGTCGGCGATCCTGGCCCATGGCGGCGCGTCACGACGCACGCATCTGGCTCGCTCTGGGGACGGTGTACGTCGTCTGGGGCTCGACGTTCATCGCGCTCGCGATCGTCGTCCGCGACCTCCCGCCGCTCCTCGCCATGTCCGCGCGGCACGTCGTCGCCGGCGGCGTGCTCCTCGCGTTCGCGCTCCCGCGCGGCGACCGCGAGCACGACCGGATCGGCACGCGGCAGATCGGCGCCGCGCTCGTCTTCGGCGGGCTGCTCTTCGTCGTCGGGCACGGGAGTCTCGCGTGGGCGCAGCAGACCGTCCCGGCCGGCGTCGCGGCTCTCCTCATCGGCACGATCCCGATCTGGATCGTGCTCCTCGACCGCGTCTTCTTCGGGCGCCGCCTCCACGGCTCCGCGTACGCCGGGCTCGTGCTCGGCTTCGTCGGCCTCGCCTTCCTCTTCGACCCCTTCGGCGAGGGCTCGGTCGACCGCCTCGGCGCCCTCGTCATCGTGCTCAGCGCACTGAGCTGGGCGGCCGGCTCGCTGTACTCGCGCGGCGCGCCGCTGCCCCGACGGCCGCTCGTCTCCGCTGGGCTCGCCTCGCTCTGCGGCGGCGTGCTGCTGCTCGTCGCCTCGCTCGCGGTGGGCGAGCCCGGCGACGTGCATCTCTCGCAGGACGCGCTCATCGCACTCGGCTACCTCATCGTCGCCGGGAGCTTCGTCGGGTTCACCGCCTACGTCTGGCTGCTGCGCGTCGCGCCCATCTCACTCGTGGGGACCTACGCCTACATGAACCCGATCGTCGCCGTGTTCCTGGGATGGGCGCTCCTCGGCGAGGAGGTCACCGCGCAGATGGCCGCCGCGGGCGCTGCGATCGTGCTCTCGGTCGCGTTGATCCTGCGGGCGAGCGGCTCGGCGGTCGAGCCGGGCCGCGGCCTGCTCCGCCGCCGGCGGCCGATCCCCGCCGCCGCCGAGCCCGTGGCGTAGCGCGTCTTAGCCGCCGATGTAGGACATCTCGACCTTGCGCAGCGCGGCCGTGTCCTCGGTGCGGAGCTCGGAGTAGCGGTCGGCGCGGCGCTCCCAGACCGCCCGGATCGCCGCGTCGAGCTCGTCGTCGCCCGCGTCGGAGCGGAGCTGCGCGCGCAGGTCGTGGCCGCGGACCGCGAACAGGCAGGTGTAGAGCTTCCCGTCGGCCGAGAGCCGCGCCCGCGTGCAGTTGCCGCAGAAGGGCTGCGTCACCGAGGCGATCACGCCGATCTCGCCCTCGCCGTCGAGGTACCGGTACCGCTCAGCGACCTCTCCGCGGTACGCGGGGTCGAGGGGCTCGAGCGGGAACTCGGCGCCGATCGTGCGCACGATCTCCGCGGCGGGGACGACGTCGTCGAGTCGCCAGCCGTTCGTCGCGCCGACGTCCATGAACTCGATGAACCGGACGACGTGACCGGTCCCGCGGAAGCGCCGCGCCATGTCCAGGACGGTCGCCTCGTTGAGCCCCCGCTTGACGACGACGTTGACCTTGACCGGAAGCCCCGCGGCGGCGGCTGCGTCGATCGCGCCGAGCACGCGGGCGACCGGGAAGTCGACGTCGTTCATCGCGCGGAACACCTCGTCGTCGAGCGAGTCGAGGCTGACGGTGACGCGCGTGAGGCCGGCCGCGGCCAGCGCCTCGGCCTTCTGCGCCAGGAGCGCGCCGTTCGTGGTCAGCGTGAGATCGAGGTCGCCGAGGGCCGCGAGCCGCGCCACCAGGAGCTCGAGGTCGCGGCGGAGCAGCGGCTCGCCCCCGGTGATCCGCAGCTTGTTCACGCCGAGCGAGACGAAGACGCGGGCCACGCGCTCGATCTCCTCGAACGTCAACAGCTCGCGGCGGGGGAGAAAGCGGTGGTCGCGCCCGAAGACCTCCTTCGGCATGCAGTACACGCAGCGGAAGTTGCAGCGGTCGGTGACCGAGATCCGCAGGTCACGGAGGGGGCGCCCGAGGGTGTCGGCGACGTGCGGCACTGCTCCGACAGGGTAGTCGGCGACGGCCCGGCTAGGATCGAGGACGTCCACGCGAAGGGAGCCCGCTCATGAGCCCGATCTCGAAGTCTCTCGCGCTCGCCCTGCTCGTCTCGCTCGTCGTGGCGGCCGCCGCGGTCGCAAGGTCGTCGGCCACCGCCGTGTCGGTCACCGCCGGAAAGCCGAGCGAGTTCAGGTTCACGCTCTCGAAGAAGACGGTGCCGAAGGGAACGGTCACGTTCAGGGTCTCGAACCGCGGCACGGTCAGCCACGACTTCAAGATCGCCGGGAAGCGGACGAAGCTGATCCCGAAGGGCAGGAGCGCGATCCTCACCGTCAAGATCCCCAAGGCCGGCAAGTACAAGTTCCTCTGCACCGTTCCCGGCCACGCGGCCGGCGGGATGAAGGGCGTCCTGACCGTCAAGTAACCGTTCCGGCTTCCTCGCGCGAGGGAGGCATGACTGCCATAGCCTCCCGCCGATGCGCGGCGACGAGCGATCCTTCCTGCCGCTGCTCGCGCTCGTCGGGGTCACCGCGATCTGGGGCGTCACGTTCGTGCAGGTGCAGGACGCGCTCGCGCTGTACCCGCTCTTCGCCTTCCTCGCGGTGCGGTTCGCGATCTCGACCGCGGCCCTCGCGCCGTTCGCCTGGGGCCGGCTCGGGGAGCTGCCGCGCGAGGGATACATCGCGGGGGTCGGCGTCGGCGCGCTGCTCGCGGCCGCGTACGGCTTCCAGACCGCCGGGCTCGAGCTGACCACCGTGTCGAGCACGGGCTTCATCACCGGCCTGTACGTCGTCTTCACCCCGTTCATCGCGCTCGCGCTCTTTCGCACGCCCGTGCCGCGCGCGCTCTGGGCCGGCGTCGGCCTCGCCGTCGTCGGCCTCTTCCTGCTCTCCGGAGCCCCGGGCGGCTCCGCGACGGGCAACGCGCTCGTCCTCGCGGCGGCGCTCGCCGCCGCGCTCCAGATCGTCGCGCTCGAGCGGTTCGCGCCGCGCTACGACGTGCGCGCGCTGACGTTCCTGCAGATGGCGACGTCGTTCGTCGGCTTCCTGGCGATCGCACTCGTGCTCGGCGAGCTCGAGGTCCCGCAGGGCGGCACCGTGTGGGCTGCCTTGCTCGTGACTGGGCTCTTCGCGGGCGCGCTCGGCTTCCTGGTCGCGACCTGGGTGCAGGCCCGGACGACCGCCGCTCGCGCCGCCCTCGTCTTCACGCTCGAAGCGCCCTTCGCCGCACTTGCGGGCGTGCTGCTCGCGGACGAGGTCCTGGGCTCCGCCGGGTGGCTCGGGTGCGGCGTGATGATGGCGGGGATCCTGCTCGCCGAGCCGTTCGCCGCGAGCGCCCTGCGGCGCGTCCTGCCGCGGGGGAGGCTAGATGACTGACCGTCAATCGCTCGCCGCGCGGATGGTGGCCGAGACGCATCGGCGGGCGGCGCCGCCCTCCATCGCCCGTATTCCCGATACGCGCTCGGTCGGGCCGCGTCCCCGGCTCGATCTCGGCCATCCCCGCATCGACGCCGATCACCGGTCAGTCATCTAGGCGTGGACGCCGTCCTCCTCGCCGTCGCGTCCGCGTTCCTGTTCGGTGCGATGACGGTCGCGATCCGGATCGCCCTCCGCCGCGGCGCGGCTGCGGAGGTGGGAGCGCTCGCGACGGTCCTGACGGCGGTGGCGGTCACCCTGCCGTTCGCGCTCGCACAGGGCGGTCCCCTGACCGGGGTCTGGCCGTTCCTGCTCGCGGGGCTGCTGGGCCCCGGGCTCTCTCAGCTCTTCTTCACACTCGCGGTGCGCGAGGCTGGGCCGTCGCGTACCTCGGTCGTCGTCGGCACCGCTCCGCTCTTCTCCGTCGTCATCGCGGTCGTCCTCCTCGGCGAGCCGCTCCGGGCCGGCCTCGTCGCCGGGGCGCTCCTCATCGTCGGCGGCGGCGCGCTGCTCGTGAGCGAGCGCGGCCGGCCCGAGCACGTGCGCGTCGCCGGGCTCGTGCTCGCGCTCGCCGCGACCGTCGTGTTCGCGGTGCGGGACAACGTCGTCCGTTGGCTGGCGGTCGACACGGACGTGTCGCCCGGTGCGGCCGCCACGGCCACCCTCACGGCGGGAGCAGCGGTGATCGCCGCGTACCTCCTCCTCACGCGCGCCCCGATCGAGCGTCGGTCCGCGAGCGCCTTCGCGCCCGCCGGGATCCTGTTCGGGCTCTCGTACGTGTGTCTCTTCGAGGCGTACTACCGAGGGCCGGTGACCGTCGTGTCGCCGCTCGTCGCGACCGAGTCCCTCTGGGGCGTAGCGCTGTCAGCGCTCGTACTCACGCGCTCCGAGCGGGTCGGTGCGCGCCTCGTCGCCGGCGCGTGCCTTGTCGTCGCCGGCGGTGTGCTGATCGGCGTCTTCCGGTAGCCGTCTAGCTCGAGAGCTTGCGCTCGAGGGAGTCGAGGCGCTCCTCGATGCGGCGGAGCGCGCTCAGGTGCTCGTCCGACAGGTCGTCGCGGCCTGCAAAGCGCCGCTGCGTCGACGCCATCAGCGCGGAGGTGACGACCGCCGTCGTCAGCGAGACGGTCGTGATCCCGAAGATCATGACGATGACCGCGACGAACTTCGAGAACGGCGTCTCCGGGATGACGTCGCCGTAGCCGACCGTGGTCACGGTCTGCGCGGCCCACCACAGCGACTCGCCGAAACTGTCGAACTCGCCGCGCGCGAAGAGGTAGACGACGAGGGCGGCACCGAGGATGATCGCCGCGGTGATCGCCGCGAGATAGGGGATGATCCGGCCCGAGAGCACGGCGCGGTTGATCCCCTCGATGCGGCGGTCGGAGAGGAACGGCACGGACCCGGGATTCGGCATGGCTAGAGGCGCTCCTCCGTTGCGTGATCTGCTACGGTAAGACTTAGATTTTCGATGAACGACCACTACAAGTAGCGGAAGGAGCAAGCGCGAATGGCAAAGACGATCGGCATCGACCTCGGCACGACGAACTCCTGCATGGCCGTGCTCGAAGGCTCGGAGCCCACCGTCATCCCGAACGCCGAAGGCGGGCGCACGACCCCGTCGGTGGTCGCGTTCGGCCGTGACGGCCAGCGGCTCGTTGGCGCGCCGGCCAAGCGCCAGCAGGTGACGAACCCGCAAAACACGATCTTCTCGATCAAGCGGTTCATGGGCCGCAAGTTCGACGAGGTCTCGGAGGAGATGAAGATCGTCCCCTACGAGGTCGTCAAGGGCCCGAACGAAGACGTGCGCGTGCAGGCGGAGGGCAAGGACTACGCGCCGCCGGAGATCTCCGCGATGATTCTGCAGAAGCTCAAGCAGGACGCGGAGTCGTACCTCGGCGAGCCCGTCACGGACGCAGTCGTCACCGTTCCCGCGTACTTCAACAACGCGCAGCGCGAGGCGACGAAGGACGCCGGCAAGGTCGCCGGCCTGAACGTCCTGCGCATCATCAACGAGCCGACCGCGGCCGCGCTCGCGTACGGCCTGGACAAGGAGGGCGCGGAGCACACGATCCTCGTCTTCGACCTCGGGGGCGGCACGTTCGACGTCTCGGTGCTCGAGCTCGGCGAAGGCGTCTACCACGTGAAGGCGACGAACGGCGACAACCATCTCGGCGGGGACAACTTCGACAAGGCGGTCGTCGACTGGATGATCGCGGAGTTCAAGCGCGACCAGGGGATCGACCTGGGGCAGGACCCGATGGCGCTGCAGCGCCTGTACGAGGCCGCCGAGAAGGCGAAGGTCGAGCTCTCGTCCACGATGACGACGCAGATCAACCTGCCGTTCATCACCGCGACGCCAGAAGGGCCGAAGCATCTCGATCTCCAGCTCACGCGGGCGAAGCTGAACGAGCTGACGCACGCGCTGCTGGAGCGGACGGTGGAGCCGACGAAGCAGGCGCTCGCCGACGCGGGGATCAATGCGGCGGACATCGAGCACGTCGTCCTCGTGGGCGGCATGACGCGCATGCCCGCGGTCCAGGAGAAGGTGAAGGAGCTGATCGGCAAGGAGCCGCACAAGGGCGTCAACCCGGACGAGGTCGTCGCCGTCGGCGCAGCGATTCAGGGCGGCGTCCTGAAGGGCGACGTGAAGGACGTGCTCCTGCTCGACGTGACCCCGCTCTCGCTCGGCATCGAGACGAAGGGCGGCGTGTTCACGAAGCTGATCGACCGGAACACGACGATCCCGACGCGCAAGTCGGAGGTCTTCACGACGGCCGAGGACAACCAGCCCTCGGTCGAGATCCACGTCGGCCAGGGCGAGTCCGAGATGATCGGCTTCAACAAGACGCTCGGCAAGTTCCAGCTCGTCGGCATCGCGCCGGCGCCGCGCGGGATGCCGCAGGTCGAGGTCTCGTTCGACATCGACGCAAACGGGATCATCAACGTGTCCGCGAAGGATCTCGGCACCGGGAACGAGCAGCAAATCCGCATCGAGGGCGGCTCTGGACTGAGCGAGGACGAGGTCGAGCGGATGGTGAAGGACGCCGAGTCCCACGCGGGCGAGGCACACCGGCTCCGCGAGCTCGCCGACGCCCGCAACGCCGGCGAGGCGCTCGCGTACCAGACCGAGCGCACGCTCTCGGAGCATCGCGACAAGCTCGAGGAGGCGGACGCGTCGACGATCGAGGGCCGGATCATGGAGCTCCGGCAGGCGGTCGAGGGCTCGGACGTCTCGGACATCCGGGCGAAGACGGACGCGCTGCAGCAGGCGTCCCGCTCGCTCGCGGACGCCGTCTACGCGCAGGCGTCGGCCCAGGCCGCGTCCCAGACCACGGGCAACGGGGCCGCGGCCGAGGACGAGGTCGTCGAGGACGCCGACTTCGAGGTCCTCGACGAAGAGGAAGCGACGAAGTCGTGACGCAGCGGAACGAAGGGGTGGAGTCGGTCGAGGCCGACTCCACCCAGCTCGACGACGAGCGCGTCGCCGCCCTCGAGGCCGAGCGGGACGAGTACCTCGGCCTGCTCCAGCGCGTGCAGGCCGACTTCGAGAACTACCGCAAGCGGGCGGCACGCGACCAGGAGCGCCTCGTCGCGCACGCGCACGAGCGGCTCGTCCGGGAGCTCCTTCCCGTGCTCGACGACCTCGGCCGAGCGCTGGAAGCCGCCGAGCGCCACGAGGAGGCGGCGAAGCCGCCTGTCCGTGAAAGCGGACCAGTGGAGGGGGTTCAGGGGAACCGGGAGGTTCCCCCGGCGGAGAGCGAGACGCTGAGGAGCCTGCTCGACGGCGTGAAGCTCGTCGAGCGGTCGCTTCGCGCGGCCCTCGAGAAGGAGGGCCTCGTCGAGATCGAGACGAACGGGGCGTTCGACCCGCACGTGCACGAGGCCGTGCTCGCACAGCCACGCGAGGACGCCGAGCCGGGCGCCGTCGTGGACGTCCTCCAGCGCGGGTACCGGCTCGGCGACAAGGTCGTGCGCCCGGCGCGCGTGATCGTGGCGGAGTGAGCGGCTAGTGGCCACCACCCGCAGCCCGTACGAGGTGCTCGGCGTCCCGAAGACGGCGCCGGACGACGAGATCAAGAAGGCGTACCGCAAGCTCGCGCGCGAGTACCACCCGGACCGGAACCCGGGCGACGCCGACGCCGAGGAGCGCTTCAAGGAGGTGCAGGGGGCGTACGACACGCTGTCCGATCCCGAGAAGCGCCGCGCCTACGACAGCTTCGGCACCGCGGGGCCGGGTGGTTTCCCGGGGGGCGCGGCGGGTGGCGTCAGGTTCGAGGACTTCGACCTCGGTGACCTCGGCGATCTCCTAGGGGGCATGTTCGGCGGCGGCGCGCGGCGGCAGGGCGCGCGGGCGCCGATCCGGGGTGACGACCTCGAGACGCGGGTGCGCGTCTCGTTCGAGGACTCGCTCGAGGGCGTGCAGGTGCGCGTCCCCGTCGAGGCCGAGACGGTCTGCCACGTCTGCCACGGGACGGGCGCGGAGCCCGGGACGTCGCCGATCGTGTGCCCGCAGTGCGGTGGCCGCGGCGTCGTGTCCGACTCGCAGGGTCTCTTCGCCTTCTCGCAGCCGTGCCCGCGCTGCCAGGGGAACGGCGCGATCGTCGAGAAGCCGTGCAAGAACTGTCGCGGCAGCGGCCGCGAGCGGACGACGAAGCGCTACGCCGTCAAGGTCCCGGCCGGCGCGCGGAGCGGCACGCGGATCCGGCTGAAGGGGAAGGGCGAGGCGGGCCGGAACGGAGGCCCAGCTGGGGATCTCTACGTGGTCGTCGACGTCGAGCCGTCGCCGCTCTTCGAGCGCCGCGGCGCCGATCTCGTGCTGGACGTCCCCGTCACGTACGCGGAGGCGGCGCTCGGTGCGAAGGTCGAGATCCCGACTCCCGGCGGCCCGGTCGCGCTCAAGGTCCCGGCGGGCACCGAGAGCGGGAAGCTTCTGCGCGTGAAGGGCCGCGGCGCGCCCCAGCTGAAGGGGAACGGTCGCGGGGACCTCCTCGCCCGCGTGAAGGTGACCGTCCCGGCGAAGCTGACGAAGGCCGAGAAGGAGGCGCTCGAGGGGTACCAGAAGGTCTCGCGCGAGCGCCCGCGCGAGAGGGTGTTCAGCTCGTGACCTCGGGGAAGACCTGGTGGATCGGCGGCCTGGCCCTCGGGGTCGGGTTCGTGTTCGTCAACCTCGTGGAGCTCGCCTTCGTCGACGGCGACGCCACCCGCGACCTCGTCGGCGCCGCGCTCGGGTGCGTCATGGTCGGTGCCGCCCTCGCTCGGCTGCGTGGGTGGAAGGGGCTGCGAAGCTGATGCCCGACCGTCCCCGGTACATGATCTCCGTGGCGGCCGAGCTCGTCGGCATGCACCCGCAGACGCTGCGTCTCTACGAGGCGAAGGGCCTCGTGCAGCCGTCGCGGACCCCCGGCGGGACGCGGCTCTACTCCGACCGGGACGTCGAGCGGCTCCGGCTCGTCCAGCGCCTGACGACCGAGCTGGGGCTCAATCTCGCCGGGGTCGAGCAGGTGCTCCGGCTGCAGGACGAGCTCAGCCGCGCGTACGCGCGGATGGAGCGCATCGAGCGCGAGCTCCGAGCGGAGATCGCGGCCGTGCACCGCTCGTACAAGCGCGAGCTCGTCGTCTACTCACCGTCGCAGCACCCCGTGAGGAGGGGCTAGCTCATGGACTTCCAGAAGCTGACGCTGAAGTCGCAGGAGTCGGTCGCGGCCGCGCAGGAGCTCGCGCGCCGGACGGGCAATCCCGAGCTCACGCCGGACCACCTCGCGCTCGCGCTGCTCGACCAGGAGCTCCCGCGCACGCTCGTGGATCGCTCCGGCTACGGAGCGGGCGAGCTGCGCGCGGAGGCCGAGGCGCGCCTCCGCACCCAGCCGACGATCTCCGGGGGCAACGTCCAGCCGCAGCCGTCGGCCGCGTTCGGCCGCG
>DASSCD010000167.1:0-5283 GCA_035698005.1 Gaiellaceae bacterium
TCCGCCCACGGATGCGTTCCCGTCGCGCCGAGGAGCAGTCCCATCGGCTCGACGAGCGACCGGAGCTGGGAGCGCCGCTCGGAGAGCGTGGCCGGCACCTCGGCGAACGAGTCGCAGCGGCCGGTCCGAACCTCGACCTCCGAGGCGATCAGCTCGCCCACGAGGTGGGGCTCGAGCGCGGTCCTGCGCGCGGCCGCCTGGACCTCCTCGAAGCGGCTCACGAGGTCGTGCGTCTCGGGGTCGAGGAGCGCGAACTCCTCCTCGACCGCGACCGTGAAGTCCGCGGCCGTCTCGAAGCGCTCGCGCGCCTCGGCGATCAGCTGCTCCGGCGAGACCCTCTGCTCGTCGCCCATTCGGCCCACTAACCTAGTTGAAGCATTGGCGCGGGGCGCGCCCTGCTGACGCCGACTCAGGTCAGGTGGAAGTAGAGGGCGTACAGCAGGTCGACGGCGGGGTTGGACGTGTGCACGTTGACGTCCGGCGGGACGTCGAGCAGGGCCTCCGAGTAGTTGAGGATGATCTTCACGCCCGCGTCGACGAGGCCCTGGGCCGCCTCCTGCGCGCTCTCAGCGGGGACGGCGAGGACGCCGACGATGATGTTTCGGTCGCGGCAGATGTCGACGACGTCGTCGATCGAGCTGACCGTGAGGTCGCCGACCACCTGGCCGATCTTGTCCGGGTCGTTGTCGAAGACCGCCGCGATCGTGATGCCGTGCTCGGCGAAGATCGGCGAGCTCGTCACTGCGGCCCCGAGGCGCCCGGCGCCGACGAGGGCGATGTTGTGCTGGCCCTGGGTGCGCAGGATCTTGCGGATCTCGTCGAGCAGCCCGTCGGTGCGATAGCCGACGCCGCGCCGCCCAAACTTGCCGAACGCGGACAGGTCGCGGCGGATCTGCGTGGCGTTGATGTTCGTGTACTCCGCGATCTCCTGCGAGGAGATCCGGTCCTTGCCCATCTTCTTCGCCTGGGTCAGCACCTGCAGGTACCTGCTCAGGCGCGCCGCGACCCCGACGGTCAGACGCTCGGCCACGCTATCCCCCAACTCCTCGCTTGTGACAATTCGTCACGATTCTGCCAGCGACCCCGAGGACCTCGCCCGGGGAACCGTCAGGGCGACTGAGTGAGACGCGCGCGCAGCGCGTCGGGAGGGACGAAGTACGTGAAGGCGCGCACACCGTCGATCTCGAGGACGGGCAGATCCACGCGGTAGCGGCGCTCGAGGTCGGGGTCGCCGGAGACGTCGACCACGGCGAGGTCGAAGCCGAGCTCGTCGCGTGCGGCACGGACGACCTCGAGCGCGCGCTCGCAGAGCCCGCAGTCCGGAGCGTGGTAGACGGTGACTCGCGCCAGTTGTCTAGGGATAGAGGCCGCGCGTCGTCGTCGCCTCGGCGACCCGCTGCACGGCGATCCCGTACGAGGCCATGCGCAGGCTCACCGCGCGCGTCTCGTGCATGTGCCAAGCCTCCTCGAACGCGCGCGCGACGATGTCGTGGAGCTTCGCGTTGACCTCGTCCTCGCGCCAGAAGTACTCCTGGAGACCCTGCACCCACTCGAAGTAGGAGACGACGACGCCGCCGGCGTTGGCGAGGACGTCGGGCATGACGATCACCCCGTGGTCCTCGAGGATCGCGTCGGCCGCCGGCGTGACCGGCCCGTTCGCCCCCTCGCACACGATGCGGGCCTTCACGCGGTCCGCGTTGCGCTCGGTGACGACCTGCTCGAGCGCGGACGGCGCGAGCACGTCGCACTGGAGCTCGACGAGCTCCTCGTTCGAAACGGCCTCGGCGCTCGCGAGGCCTGCGAGCGAGCCGTGCTCCTGCTTGTGCGCGAGCGCAGTCGCCACGTCGAGGCCGTCCGGGTTGTGGACGCCGCTCGTGGAGTCGGAGAGCGCGATCACCGTCGCGCCCTCGGCGTGCAACAGCCTCGCGAGATGGCTGCCGACGTTCCCGAACCCCTGGATCGCGACCCGGTAGTCGGCGACGCGCTCGCCGAGCTTCCCCGCGAGCGCCTGGATGCAGTAGAGGGAGCCACGCGCCGTCGCCTCCTCGCGCCCGAGCGAGCCTCCGAGCGCGAGCGGCTTCCCGGTGACGACCCCGAGCACCGAGTGCCCCTTGTTCATCGAGTACGTGTCGAAGATCCACGCCATCACGCGGCCGTCGGTCCCGACGTCCGGAGCGGGGATGTCGCGCTCGGGGCCGATGTCGTTGATGATCTCGCTCGTGTAGCGGCGGGTCATCCGCTCGAGCTCCCGGACCGAGAGGCGCTTCGGGTCGCAGACCACGCCGCCCTTCGCGCCGCCGAACGGCAGGCCCATGAGCGCGCACTTCCACGTCATCCACATCGCGAGCGACTTCACCTCGTCCAGCGTCACGTCCGGGTGGTAGCGGATGCCGCCCTTCGAGGGCCCGCGCGCGATGTTGTGCGTGACGCGGTACCCCGTGAAGACCTCGATCGAGTCGTCGTCCATCGAGACGGGGATCGAGACCTCGACCGCCTTCTTGCAGTGGGAGAGGACGCGGACGAGGTCGGGGTCGATGGCGAAGATCTCTCCGACCTTCTGCAGCTGCGCACGCGCGATGTCGTAGGGGTTCTCGCGGAGGTGTGAGGCCACTACCGCTTCGGACATGTCACGCGCCCTCCTCGCTCGCTTGGACGGGGCGAGTATAGGGCGGTCAGCGCACCACGTAGTCGATGCTCTCGACCTGGCGCCGCGTCCCGTCGCCGGGCCGTGCGACAACGCGGATGACGTAGCTCCCGCGTCGCAGACGCTCCCCCTCGGGGCCACGTCCGGTCAGCCCGAACGTGTACCGGCCCGGGAGCAGCTCCCGGCGGCGCGCCAGCACCCCGAGGAGCGTGTCACCGCGCCAGAGCTGGACGTCGAGCTCGTCGACCGCGCGGACCTGCGGCTGCGGGGAGCCGACGACGGCGCCGGCGACGAGGCTCAGCGCGGCCGGGGTCGCGTCGGAGACGCGCGCGCTCGTCGTCTTCAGCGTCAGCCGCGAGATCAGGTCGACGGCGCGCGCCGGGACGGCGACCGCCCACGGCACGTGCACCTCGTGCGCGTCCGCGACGCGGAGCACGAGCTCGCCGGTCGCGACCCCCGCCTCCTGGGAGAGCTCGCGTGTGTCGGCCGTCACCACGACCTCGACGCTGCGTCGCGAGCGCAGGCGGGCGCGCTCCGGATCGACGGAGATCACGACGCCCTTCGGCGCGAGCGCGGCGGAGGCGATGCGGACGACGACCGTCCGCGTGGAGACGTTGCGGACGCGGATCGTCTGCTCGAGCGTGAAGCGCTCGAACTCCGGCGCGTTCTCGGCCGAGCCGAACGAGACGGAGGCGGGGACCACCGCGACCTCCTGCTGTACCGCGGAACGGAGGTCGATGAGCCCGGCACCCGAGGCGGAGGGGTCGAGGTCGCGCCGCTGCGCCGACCCGACGAGGAGCCCGCGGAGATCGACTGCGCCGAGACGGGGACGACCCTGCGCGAGGACCGCGGCCGCCCCGGCGGCGACGGCGGCAGCGGCGCTCGTCCCGCTGACGGTGCCGAAACGCACCTCGCCTTCGTCACCCCGGCCGGGCTCGGACGTCGGGACCGCGACTCCGGCGGCGACGAGGTCGGGCTTGAGCCCGCCCCCGAGCGCAAGCCCGCGCGACGAGAAGGCTGCGATCGCGCCTCCTTCCAGGTTCTCCGCGACCGCGACCGCCCCGATCGCGACGGTCACGGGCACGCCGGCACCGAGGAACGCGCGCATCTCCGCGACGAGCTCTCGCGGGAGACCGGCGACCGGCACGCCCTCCGGGACGTCGAGGCTGAAGGCGCCCGCGGGCAGCGGCCCGTCGACGAGCACGGCGAGCGCGCCGGCCGTGGTCGCCTCCTCGACGGCCTCCTCCGAGAGCGCACCGCGCGGTAAGAGCGCCGCCCGACCGGCGATCGCGCTCTCGCCCTCCTCGTCGAAGAAGCCGGCGATCCCCCGCGCCGCCGCTGCTCGCGTGACGGGAACGACGCCGGCCGTGACGGTCCCGGAAGGCGCTCCGCCCAGAGGCAGCGGTCCCTCGAAGAGCACCCGCAGCCCGGCCCGCACCTGCACGCGGACGGTCGGCATCGCGGGCCGTGCGTCCGAGGCTGCGATCGTGAGCGCCTCGGGAGCTCCTCCCGGCCCGGCGATGCTCCCGTAGCTCGGCCCCGCCCGACCGTCGTTCCCGGCCGGGACGACGACCAGCGTGTCGAGCGTGGTCGCGCCCGCGACCGCCTGCGCGAGCGGCCCATCGGGGAACGACGCGTACGGCTCCACGAACCCGACTAGGGCGATGCGGGCCGCGTCGAGCGTGTCCCCGTCGTCGTTCGGGTCGACAGCGGCCTCGAGCCCCGCCAGGATCTGGTCGGTGCGCGAGTAGACCGTGTACCCGCCCTCGGCGTCGGGCTGCCAGCCCGCGATCCGGATAGGCAGGATCGACGCTCCGGGCGCGACGCCGTGCAGGCCGCCGGGGCCGTCGGAGCCGGTGACGATCCCCGCGAGCTCGGTGGCGTGGCGCTCGGGACGGCCGGGGATCGTCGGATGCGGCTGGGCAACGGCGCCGCTGCCCGGGTTCAACAGGTCGATGCCGGTCTGAACGCTTCCGCGCAGATACGGGTGGGTCGGGTCGACGCCGGTGTCGAGGAGCGCGACGGTGACGCCGCTCCCGTCGAGGCCGGGGATCTCGAGACCGGTGACCGCCGAGGTCGTCGTCGCGAGGGTCTCGGCGCTCTGAGCGGGGTACGCGATGCGGACGGGGTACACGGCGGAGACTTCCCGGTCGCTCTCCAGCAGCGCGAGCGACGTCGGGTCGAGCCGTGTCGAGATGCCGTTCAGGACGCGCACGTACCGGTACTCGGCCGCGATACGCGCTCCGCGCGACGCCATCCGGGCGAGGAACTGCTCCTGGAGCGTGATCGCGGCGCCGGTCCATGCGCGCATCTCCGCCTCCGAGGCCTTCCCGCCGTTCGTGGCGACCCTGGCCGCGAGCGAGGGCGCCCGCAGGACGACGACGTAGCGCTGCGCCGTGGAGACCGCCGCACGCACGCCGAGCACGCCCTGCCAGCCTGCCTCGTCGATCGCCGTCGGCGATGTGGCCGGCTGCTGCGCGCGGGCGCCCACGACCCCGACGAGGAAGGCGACGGCCGTCGCCGCCCCCGCCCCGGCGATCGCCCTACGCGAACGACGCGTAGGCATCGAGCCCGAGGTACGAGGGGTACGGGAGCGCGGCCGTGAAGCGCGCGGCGGAGCCGATCATCGCGGCGTTGTC
>DASSCD010000168.1:0-4223 GCA_035698005.1 Gaiellaceae bacterium
GGGAGGGCCGTCGCCGACGGCGGCCTGATGATCGACCTCGCCGAGCTGAAGGGGATCCACGTCGACCCGGTCGCGCGGACGGTGCGCGCGCAGGGCGGTGTGAACTGGGCCGAGTTCAATCGCGAGACCGCCGTGCACGGCCTCGCGGTGACGGGCGGCGCGATCTCGACGACCGGGATCGCCGGCCTCACGCTCGGCGGCGGGCTCGGCTGGCTGATGGGGATTCACGGGCTGGCCGCGGACAACGTCCGCTCGATCGAGCTCGTGACGGCCACGGGCGACGTCCTGAATGTCACGGCGATGTCGGAGCCCGACCTGTTCTGGGCCCTGCGGGGAGGAGGCGGCAACTTCGGCGTCGCAGTCTCCTTCGAGTACGGTCTCCACCCGCTCCGCGACGTCGTGGGCGGGCTCGTCGCCCATCCGTTCGAGGCAGCGGGAGACGTCCTCCGCTTCTACCGCGAGCTCACCGCCTCGTCGCCCGACGAGCTGACGGTCTTCGCGGGGCTCGTGCACGCCCCCGACGGTTCGGGCGTGAAGCTCGCCGTGCTGGCGGTCTGCCACGCAGGACCGCCGGAGCAGGCCCAGGAGGACCTGGCCCCGATTCGCTCCTTCGGCCAGCCGATCCTCGCCGAGGTCGGCCCGATGCCGTACCCGGTCATGAACACGCTCCTCGACGCCGGCTATCCGAGAGGAGCGCTCAACTACTGGAAGACGAGCTTCGTGGACGAGCTCGGCGACGGGTTCATCGACACCGCGATCGAGCGCTTCTCGACGACGCCGTCGCCGATGAACGCCATCCTGCTCGAGCATTACCACGGGGCGGTGACGAGGATCGGACCGACCGAGACCGCCGTCCCACACCGGGAGCCGGGCTACAACATGCTGATCCCGTCCGTCTGGCTCGATCCCGCCGACACGGAGGCGAACATCGCCTGGACGCGGGGGACGGTCGATGCCCTCAAGCCGTACGTCGCGGCACGCCGCTGGCTCAACTACTTGGGCGACGACGACGGCGACGACGCGGTTCGGGCGGCCTACGGGCAGAACTACGAGCGCCTGCTCGAGGTCAAGCGCCGCTACGACCCGGAGAACGTCTTCCACCTCAACCACAACCTCGACCCGTCCCGCGGCTAGTCTCGCGCCGGCGTGGCCGGCGTCGGGACAACCATCTCCGCTCTCTCGCGCGCCGCGATCCTGCGGGCGGCCGAGAGCCCCGTCCTGCAGCGCCTCGTGCGGCGCTACGGCATGCGGCTCGGCGCCGCTCGCTTCGTCGCCGGCGAGACGCTGGACGAGTGCGTCGCCGTCCTCCGCGAGCTGAACGCCGCCGGTCTGTATGCGAACACGACCTTGCTCGGAGAGGCGATCACGGACCCGGAGGGCGCCGCCGCGATCGCGACCGAGTACGAGCACGTCCTCGATCGGCTGTCCGCGGAGGAGCTCCGCGCCAACGTGGCGCTCAAGCTCACCCACCTCGGCCTCTCCTTCGACGAGGAGGCTGCCGCGCGCAACGTCGAGCAAGTGGTAGCGCACGCGGGCACGCTCGGGTCCTTCGTCCGCATCGACATGGAGCAGTCGGAGTTCGTCGACGCGACGCTCCGCGTCTACGAGCGGCTCCGTGCTGCAGGTCACGCGAACGTCGGCACCGTCCTGCAGTCGTACCTCCGGCGCACGCCCGACGACCTCGAGCGCCTCCTCCCGCTGCGGCCGAACCTCCGCATCGTCAAGGGGGCGTACCTCGAGCCCGCGTCGATCGCGCTCCCCGAGAAGCGCGACGTCGACCGCGCGTACGTCCGGCTCGTCGAGCGCGGTCTCCGCGAGGGCGCCTACATCGCGGTCGCGACGCACGACGAGCGGATCATCCGGCACGTCCGTGCCTTCGCCGCGCGGGAGGGCATCCCCGGCGAGCGATACGAGTTCCAGATGCTCTACGGCGTGCGGCCCGCGCTCCAGCGCAGCCTCGCCGCGCAGGGGCACAAGATCCTCGTGGCGACGCCGTACGGACCGGACTGGTACCCGTACCTGATGCGCCGCCTCGCCGAGCGCCCGGCGAATCTCCTCTTCTTCCTGCGCAACCTCGTGCGTCGATGAGCCGCGTCCCGGAGCGCGCCGAGGTCGTGGTCGTCGGAGGCGGCGTGATCGGCACGAGTGCGGCGTTCCACCTCGCGGAGGCTGGCCTGGACGTCCTGCTGCTCGAGCGGTCGGAGCTCGCATCCGGCTCGACGAGCCGGGCGGCGGGCGGCGTCCGCGCGCAGTTCTCGGACCCGCTCAACATCGCGCTCGGGCTGCGCAGCCTGGAGGCGTTCGCGCGCTTCCCCGAGCGGCCCGGAGCGGAGATCGACCTGAAGCAGGTCGGCTACCTCTTCCTGCTCGACCGGGAGGAGGACGTCCGTGCGTTCGAGCGCGGGATCGAGATGCAGAACGCGCACGGCGTGTCGAGCCGGTTCGTGTCGCTCGAGGAGGCCCGGCGCCTGTCCCCGCTGGCCGGGCTCGACGGCGTGCTCGCGGCGACCTACTCGCCACTCGACGGCCACGCCAGCCCGGAGGCGGTGGTGCAGGGCTACGCCGCAGGCGCGCGCCGGCACGGCGCGTCCGTGCTCACGGGGTGCGCCGTCACCGGGATCGACGTCGTCGAGGGCGAGATCCGCGCCGTCGAGACGGACGGCGGGAAGCTCGCGACCGGGACGGTCGTGTGCGCGGCGGGGGCGTGGTCTCCGGAGCTCGCGCGCATGGTCGGCCTCGACCTGCCGGTCGAGCCCGTCCTCCGCGAGATCGGTTTCACCGGCCCCGCGCCCGACCTCCCGGCGCACATGCCACTGACGGTGGACTTCACGAGCGGGCTCTACTTCCATCGCGAAGGCCCCGGGCTGCTGTTCGGCATGGCCGATCGCGGGCAGGCGCCCGGCTTCGACGTGCCCTCGGATCCTGACTGGCTCGACGACGTGACAGCCGTCGCGGAGCGGAGACTGCCGCGGCTCCTGGAGCTCGGCCTCGCGGGTGGGTGGAGGGGCTACTACGAGGTGACGCCCGACCACAACGCGCTCATCGGGGAGTCCCCCGACGTCGCCCGCTTCCTGTATGTGACCGGGTTCTCGGGCCACGGGTTCCTGCAGGGCCCCGCAGCCGGCGAGATCGTCCGCGACCTCGTCCTCGGGCGGACGCCGTTCGTCGACGTCGAGCCGCTCGCGGTCGAGCGCTTCGCGCGAGACGCGCTGCGACCGGAGCACAACGTCATATGAGCCGCTCGGACACGCTCGTCTTCATCCCGGCCTGGAACGAGGAGCTGAATCTGCCGGCGGTGCTCGACGAAGTCGCGGCCGGATTGCCCGACGCCGACGTCCTCGTCGTCGACGACGGCTCGACCGACGCCACGGCCGACGTCGCGCGCGCACGCGGAGCCGGGGTCCTGTCGTTCGGCGAGAACCGGGGACTTCGGGAAGGCATCGCCGCCGGCTACGGGTATGCCCGGGACCACGGATACGCCTTCGTCGGGCGCGTCGACGCCGACGGACAGCATCCGGTGGACGAGCTGTGCCGGCTGCTCGAACGCGTCCGCGAGGGCTCATGCGACGTGGCCGTCGGCTCGCGCTTCGCCGACGGGGACGGCTACGAGGCCTTCCGCTACGAGCCGACGGCCGCGCGCGAGCTCGGGACGGCCGTCCTCCGGCGGGCGATGCACGCCGCGCTCGGCCGACCGTTCCGCGATGCGACGAGCGGCATGTACGCGGCGAACGCGGCCGCGATGCTGGTCCTCGCCGAGCCCTACGAGAGCGGCGCTCCGGAGGTCGAGTCGCTTCTTCGGCTCGGAGAGGCGGGGCTGCGAGTGTCGGAGGTCCCGGTGCACATGCGCGCGCGAGCGGGCGGAGAGTCGAAGCTCCGCGGACGTCGTGCGGTGGAGCTCGTGCTCACCGTCTCGGCGACGCTCCTGCTGTACCGCTTCCTGCGACGGCGGGGTGGGCGATGACCGCCAGGCGTCTCGTCGTCGTGCTCGGGTACTCCGGCCAGCGAGCCGGAGCGGTCGACGAGCTCCACGAGATCTGCGTCGACCGACTCAGGCGTGCGGAGCGGGAGGCGCGGCCGGACGACGTCGTCCTCCTCTCCGGCAGGGACCGCGGCGGACGGGGCTCCGAAGCCGACCTGATGGCGCGCAGCTGGGCGGGGCCTCCGGCCGAGCTCGTCCTCGATCGCACCGCCGCCACGACGTACGGCAACGCCGTCGCCACGGC
>DASSCD010000169.1:0-4208 GCA_035698005.1 Gaiellaceae bacterium
CCTCGCCCTGCTCGCGGAACCAGCGGAACTCGTCCGGGTGCACCCAGCGGTCGATCGTCGCGTGCTTCGGCGAGGGCTGCAGGTACTGGCCGATCGTGACGACGTCGACGCCGTTCTCTCGGAGGTCGCGCATGGTCTCGAAGACCTCCTCGTTCGTCTCGCCCAGCCCGACGATGATCCCCGACTTCGTGAGGACGCGGTAGTCGGCGAGCTCCTTCACGCGCCGCAGCAGCCACAGCGCCTTGTCGTAGCTCGCCTTCGCGCCACGCATGCGCGCGTGCAGGCGGCGGACGGTCTCGATGTTGTGGCCGAAGACGTCCGGCCGTGCATCGAGGACGGTGCGCAGCGCCTCCTCCTCGACTCCGAGGAAGTCGGGCGTGAGGATCTCGACGTCGGCGTCGGGAAGCTTCCGCCGCAGGGCACGGATCGTCGCCGCGTAGTGGCCGGCCCCGCGGTCGGGCACGTCGTCGCGGTCGACCGAGGTGACGACGACGTGCGTCAGCCCCATCTGCGCTGCGGCCTGAGCGAGGCGGAGCGGCTCCAGGGGATCGGGAGCCTGCTCGGGCCGCCCGGAATGGACGTAGCAGTACCGGCACGCGCGGGTGCAGGTGTCCCCGAGGATCTGGAACGTGGCCGTGCCCCGTCCCCAGCACTCCCCGATGTTGGGGCAGCGCGCCTCCTCGCAGATCGTCACGAGCTGCCCCTCGCGCATGAGGCCCTTGACCTCGTGGTAGCGCGAGTTCGGGCTCGGCGCGCGCACCTTCATCCATTCGGGGCGCCGGGGTCGCTCGGAAACGGGAAGCGAGCGCTGCATCCCGGACTAGTCTAAAGAGCATGGTTCCCGAGGCCCCGCTCGAGCAGACCGATCACGGCGTCTTCCCGTACCAGGAGGGCTGGTTCGTCGTGAACGCACGCGACACGCAGTGGTTCGACAGCGACGGCCTCGGGTTCTACGCCCCGTTCGAGGGCGAGAACGCCATCTTCGGCGAGCTCGGCATCAACCTCAGCTTGCTACGGCCGGGAGAGCCGAGCGGCATGTATCACGGGGAGGAGGCGCAGGAGGACTTCCTCGTCCTCGCCGGCGAGTGCGTGCTCATCGTCGAGGGCCAGGAACGCACCCTGAGGGCCTGGGACTTCGTGCACTGTCCGCCCTGGACGGAGCACATCTTCGTCGGTGTCGGGGAGGCCCCCTGCCTGATCCTCGCGGTCGGCACGAGGGGTGAAGGCCGTGGTCTCCACTATCCCGTCGAAGAGGTAGCGCTGAAGCACGGCGCCGGAGTCACGGAGCAGACGGACAGCCCGCGGGAGGCGTACGCGCGCTTCGCGAAGCCGAAGCCCGTCCCTTGCCCGGACGACTTTCCGGCCTGATCACTCGAGGCGCTCGATCATGAGCGTCGTCATGGTCGAGCCATCCGTCCAGAGCCCGTGCACGATCCCTTTCGGCCAGCGCACCTGCTGACCCTCGCTCAGGGGAACGGTCTCGTCCGCGACCGACGTGAAGCCCGCACCGGCGATGCACACGACGATTGCGTCCCGCTCGCCCGGGTGCGGCTCGATCCGCGCGTCCTCGGAGAAGCGCAGCTCTGCGACGGCGAGATCCGGGCGCCTCTCGTTCCGCCCCTCTCGGACGAGCACTCGGCCCACGATGCCGACGGAGCCCGGAAGCGGGTCCCAGCCCGGCCGCGGGATCGTGCGGATGTCCACGCTTGTCATCAACCGGGTTTCTTCCAGAAGCTGAGCCAGTTCCCCGACGGGTCCTCGACGGTGAACTCGGCCTGCCCCCACGGGCGATCGGCGAGCGGGTCGACGATCTTCGCGCCGCCTTCCTCGAGGGCGCGGTACAGCTCCTCGAGGTCCTCGGCCTCCATGTACAGCGCGTTCGGCGAGACCGAGCCGAGGCGCTTTCGGATCGCGGCGTTGTAGGCGTCCCCGTAGAAGTCCGCGGTCGTCTCCAGCATCAGGCGCGCGTCACCCCGGCTGATCGAGACGTTCCCCTCCTCGGAGCCCTCGCGCTCGGTCGAGAAGCCGAGGACCCCGACGTAGAAGTCGAGCGCCTCCGCGATGTCCTTCACGCGGATCGAGGGGATGACGCCCCAGCCGGGCACTACCTGGCCGCCAGGGAGGCGTGGACGCGCTGCGGCCAGAGCCCGGCGCCGTCCTCGGCCGGAAGCTCCTCGAAGTCGAGCCCGAAGACGTCCGCGATCGCCTCGATCGCCGACGGGAGCACGTCCTCCACCGTCAGCGGCTGAGCGAGCTCGCGCGACATCGTCGTGAACGCCGCGTCGTCGAGCCCGCAGGCGGTGATCCAGTCGGTGAACGGCGCGGGGTCGAGGTCGACGTTCAGCGCGTAGCCGTGGGTCGTCACCCAGCGTGAGACATGCACTCCGATGGAGGCGATCTTGCGCGGCCCCTGTCCTCCGCCGGGCGCCATCCACACTCCGGTCAGCCCGTCGTAGCGCACGCCCTCGAGGCCGAACGCGGCGAGCGTCCGGATCAACGCCTCCTCGAGGTCGCGCACGTAGCGCTTCACGTCCTTCCCGTGGTGCCGGAGGTCGAGGATCGGGTAGCAGACGAGCTGCCCGGGGCCGTGGAAGGTCGACTTGCCTCCGCGGTCGGTCTCGGCGATCTCCACCTCGGCGTCGTCGGGAATGTGGAGCTCGCGGTCCGTCTCGGTCCGGCGCCCGAGCGTGACCACGGGCGGGTGCTCGAGGAAGACGACGGTCTCGGGGATCGCTGCCTGCGACACGGCGCCGGCGAGCGAGCGCTGGAGGTCGAACGCCTCGCCGTAAGGCACGAGGCCGAGGCTCAGCAGGTACGCGCCGTGGCTCACGTTCCCCAGGCTACTGCGTCGACCAGCGCCCGCGCAGCGTCGAGGTCGTCCGCGCGGACGAGGATCTCCCTCGCCCCGCCGGCCGCCCAGCCGTCGAGCGCGCCCGCGGCGAAATCGGTCGTCCGCTGCATCGACTCGATGCCCTCCGTCTGCAGGAGCGCACGGATCAGCTCCGCCTCGGCCTCGTTCGCGACCACGGTCAGCCGGGCGAGCTCGTCGCTCACAGCTTCTCGCCGAACATCCAGCGGTGGCCCTCGAGGTCCTCCGCCGAGTAGATCCGGTGGCCGATGCCGGGGTCTGCCGGCTCCCGCAGGATGGTCGCTCCGGCCGCGCGCGCCTGCTCGTAGTGCGCCTCGACGTCGTCGACCTCGACGAAGTGGCCGTCGATCACCCAGGGATTGTCGTACGCGCGCCGCGCGAGCTCCGAGTCCTCGCGGAGCGTACGCGGGCTCGCGTACCCGGCCGGCGTCGAGAGGTAGATCCGGGCGCCGCCGAGGTCGAGCTCCGCGTGCGTGATCGTGCCCTCCTCCTCGTAGCGCGACTCGCGGTCCTCCGTGAACCCGAACGCGCGCTCGAGCCACTCGATCGCGGCTGCCGCGTCCTCGTACCCGAGGAAGGGGACGATGCGCTGCGTCACGAGGCGCGCGTATCGTGGCGCGGGAGACCGTCGTCCGGGAGGATCTCCCACGCCGCAACGGACCGGACGAACGTGTGCGCCTCGGGCGTGCGGTCGTACTCGAGGCCGAAGGCGGCGAGCCGGACGCTCGAGGACTCGGACTCGGGCCAGCCGCCGCCGAAGAGATTCGACCCGCACACGGTGCAGAACGTCTTCGCCGAGCCTCCCTCCGGCGTGTACGAGCGGAGAAGCCCCTTGCCCTCGAGGATCCGGATGGCCGACGTCGGCGCGCGACCGCTGACCGTCCCGTAGCCGCCGGAGATGCGCTTGCAGAACTCGCAATGACACTGCGTGACCCGCTCGAACGGTTCGCTCACGTCGAACCGGACTCCACCGCAGAGACAGCTTCCCTGCAGCGTCAACTCAATACGCCGCCTCGTCCCAGGTCTCGAGTTTCTCGCGCAGGTCGCGGAGGAAGCGGCCCGCGAGCGCGCCGTCCACGAGGCGGTGGTCGTAGGTCAGCGTCAGGGTCATGATCGGGCGGATCGCGATCACGTCCTGGCCCAGCTCGTCCTGGACGACCCACGCCCGCTTCACGACCGCGTAGGTGCCGAGGATCGCCGCCTGCGGCTGGCTGATGACCGGGGTGCCGTGGAAGGTCCCGTAGCCGCCGGGGTTCGTGATCGTGAACGTGCCGCCCTGCACCTCGTCCGGCAGCAGCTTCTTGTCGCGGGCGCGCTGGGCGATGTCGACGACGCCCTT